>NZ_JBXXZH010000143.1:0-24317 GCF_059640475.1 Calothrix sp. CBUCES-K 9914 | reverse complement strand
ATATATTGTTTATTTAATTTTGACCACACACTTTGAGGTTTCCGAGGTGTAAATATTTGCATATAGCTTTCTTCATCTAAGGATTTTACTTTACTGTCAATCCAACCAAAGCATAAAGCTTCCTTAACTGCTTCGCTATATTTTATGCTCGGTTTACCGCTTTTGACTTTGTAATATACTAGCCAAATGCCAATTGAAGTTGCGTAGTTTTCTGTAAGCCATAGGCGCCATTCTTGACGGTCTTTGGCATAAATCTTTTCTAACTTATTCTCAAATGTCATCATAACCAATTTCCAATCATTACATATGGTGCCCAGTAACTCGGCGCTTGATAATTAGGATGTTTAAGCAGTTCTAACTGTGCTAGTTGCAGTGCTTTAACTTTACTGACTTTAGCGTCTTTCAACTGATTATAAAAATGACCCACAAATTTCGCCGTTGACTCGTCGTCAATTTGCCATAATGAAGCAACCGTACTACGGGCACCAGCTTTGATCGCAACTCCAGCTAAACCAAGTGCAGCACGTTCATCACCGGACGCAGTTTCGCAAGCGCTCAAAACGAGTAATTGTACTGCTTGTTTTTGACCATTACGACTACGCAATAAATTATCAAACTGACGAACGTTAATTGGTCCATCTGCCGCTAAAACGAATGTATCCTCCGCGCGCGAACTAAATTGTCCGTGAGTGGCAAGATGAACAACATTGAAAGGTATATCTTTAACTCGATACTCTAATTCCTTGCGAGTAAATTTATGGTCGAGTAGGGTTGTCGTGTCAATACCAGTTTTGCGAATTTGCTCCAGTTCTGATTTAATTGCAGGTAAAGAAGAAAAGTTACTATGTGAAAGTGGAGGATTAGTTAATCCAGCCGTTAGAGCATTTAATCGCTGTTTTTCTAAAGGCTGAGGCTCAAGAAGCTGTAAACCTGTATTAATGGATATAGCATATTTTTCGACTAAGTATTTTTTACCGTCGTAGAGACTAGAGAATGGAATATTACGCAATACAGTATCAGGAATAAATACAAGTGTGTTAATGTTTGAAGAAGTTAAATCAGGCTCAATTTCTTGAAGTAGCCATTTATAAAGTTTTTGGGAGTGAGTTTTTAGACTTTGAATTGCTGCGGGGTTAATTAAATCGCGTCGTAGTTGAGTTAAGGTTGTTTTAAATTCTTCTGGAGTAATTTGAGTGGTGTAGAGTTTTAATGGTTGGTGAGGAATTTTGACGATAACTTGCAGCATCGATTCGAGAATAATTGGATAAAGTATAGCGGTATTAGGGTTATCTTCGTCTACAACTTTATCCAAGACAACTTTTCTTCCAGTTATACAAGCTTCACGGAAAAAGTCGTCAAGTTCGGCAACTTGTAAAGCTTCGATGCGCTGACGAGCTTTATCAAGGATTTCTGCATCTGGGCGCCCCCCTAAACGGTTATGATAAGATTGAAGTAATAGCGCTACTGACTCACGATATACTGGTTCTACGCTTTCCTTAAAGGAAAACTGTGTATCTTGATGAACCGATACTAAGTCTTCACGCAGCGTTGACAAGGTATTTATTGCTGCATCGTAATATTTAATGGCGCCATTAATATTGATTTGTAAACGCAATAATCTACCAAGTTGCCACTGAAGTTGATATGTAATTTCAGCAGCTTTTTCAGCTTGTGCTATTGCTAAAGCTTTCTGCGTTAATTGTTGTGCTTTAGAAAAAGAGTGTGTTTTTTCGTACAAATTTCCTAACTGACCCAATGCATACGCATATGCGTGCTTATCATTAATATCGCGCGCCATTTCAATCGCATTCCCAATTAAAGTATAGGAACGCTGCATATAACTATTCCCTATTTTCGTCAAATTGTCGGCAAAGTTAAGTAGTGCGTAAATTGCTGAACGACTAGGTAGAAGCTTTAACTGGATGCTCTCAATCAAAGATATCAAAGTTTTAGCTTCGGTATATTTCTTCGCATTTACTAAAATACGCAGTTGATTAAGTCTAGCTTTAACTTTAATTTGTGGTGATGGAGATATTGAGGCTGTTTGCTCGTAATAATTAAGTGCTTGCTCTTGTTGTCGAGTAACTAATGCACTATTCCCCAGGCTTAGTAAACTTAATGATACCTCAGTGTTATCATTCAAACTGCGAGCAATTTCCAAACTTTGCTCTAAAGCTTTGCGAGACGTATCAAAATCTCCCACTAACTGTAAAACTTCACCCAACAAACGTAAGCTACCAACTTTTTCTATAGTGTTAGATTGCGAACCAATTGTTGTATTAACTTCTTTAATTAGCTTGATAGCTTTGTTATTAAAACCGAGAATCTGAAGTGACTGCACTTGGTTGAGACGTGCTTTTAAACTTCCATTAATATTATCTGCTTGTATAAATAATTTCTCTGCTTGCTGCCAAACTAGAAGTGCTTCCTCAGTTTGCCCCGTTGAAAATAACAGGCGCCCTTGAATGCTTAAAGTTTGAGCTAAAAGGTTTTTGTTAGTTGTTTTATCTTGTAAACGCAAACTCAGTTCAAGAGCTTGTTTTGCTTGTTCCCATTGCCCTAGTTGCTGGTACGCTAAAGACAAATTTCCCAATGTCGCAGCCTGTTTTAAAACATTGCCACTTAGAGTATAATCTTGCACAGCTTGTTGCAGTACTTGCACAGCTTCAGAAAACCGACCAGCATCGTATAGAGTTTTGCCTTTGTTGATTTGATTTTGGTTGGTTGTGATATTTTGCTTTGTATAGTGTAAACCTGCAAAGCTGGGTATTTGCATCGACAAAACAAGTCCACATATAAGACAGGATATTATAATTCGCGTCTTTGATCCCCCCCAACCCCCCTTAATAAGGGGGGCTTTTAAGAGTCGTTTTCTTGTTCCCCCCTTATTAAGGGGGGCTAGGGGGGATCTCATCCTAAATCTTAAAATGGATTGTAGATAACGGAGAAATATAAACCATTTTCTTGCCACGTATTTTTCCTTGAGTCAAGAGATACTAAAGGAATACCCCAGTCTAGCTGTGCATTGAGCTTATTACCTAATTGTAATCTCAATCCTAAACCAGTTGATACTAAAGTACTTGTTTCAGGATTTGGAGCATCACCTTTATTCCATGATGTACCAACATCAACAAATGGTACAATTTGTAATACAGATGCGGAAGTACGCTGGCGCCATATAGGAATACGTACCTCAGCGCTAGCGAAGAATCCATTGTCAGTAAGCAGTGCATCTTGACGATATCCTCTGACACTTTGCTGTCCACCTAAACCAAATTGTTCGAGTGCAACGAGTCGTCTGTCAGCAAATTGCAAGTCACCGCGCACAAGTAATAAAGTATCAGGCGCCAGTAACCGTACCCACTGCGCTTGTCCTCGCCAAGCATAAAACCTACTATCCGGAGATGACTCATTAGTCGTAGAATTGAGAGCATCAAGTCCTATACTAAACTGAGAACGCGCGGCAAATACCTGTTGACTATCACGCTGCGTCCATTCTTGAATAAACCTTAATGCAGTTACACTAGTTCTACCATTTGCATCTGCACCATCAGCAGGAAAGGGAATTTCACCATTTAACAAACTCGCTTGGCTTTCGCGACGAGTTAATGCTATCCCAACTGCAAGTTCACGATTTGGTTTTTGAATGATTGGTTGACGTATTGTCGCTTCGTAGTACTTTGAGTAAGACTCAATATCAAGCCTGTTAAACGGACGTTCGATAACGTTGTTGTCAGAAGTTCCGTAGCTGAATGCAAAAGTGCCGTTTCTGGGATTAATCGGAACGGTATAATTAAAATCAAAACCGTTGCTACCATCTGTATTTGTATAGCTAGCACTAAGACTATCACCCCATCCAAGAAGATTCGCTTCGCTTAATTGTACCTGGCGCCTAAAACTGCCTACACTTGGTGAACGTCCATTATCAATACTTATCTGCCCGTTAAAAGTCTTAGCTTCGCGCACCTGTACTTCAAGTGTACTGACACCAGGACGAGTACCCGCAGCTAATTCGGCAGAAAGGTTTTGAATCAAAGGATTAAGTTGGAGAACTTGTAGCGCTTCGAGCAAACGTTCTCGATTTAAAGGTTTTCTAGTTGCAATTTCCAAACGACTTCGCACATAACCCGGATTCAGTCTACGAGTTCCATTCACCTTGATTTCTTCGAGTGTACCCTCAATAACTCGAATTTCAACTACCCCATCCTTAAGCTTTTGCGGTGGTATAAATGCTCCACTCGTAATATACCCTCTGTCAACATAGTACTTTGTAATTTCAGAGCGAACCTGAAACAACTCTGCAATCGTGATTGGACGCTTTGTATACTTCTCAGTCACTTTGTCAAAATCTTTCGTACTGAAAATACTACTACCAGTAACGTTAAATTTTGTTACCGTTATCGTTTGCGGAGTATCCGTAGGCTGATTTTCTGATGGTTGTGTTGGTGTTTGATTACTGTTGGGTAACAATTCCTCCGGTGGTGGTAATTTTGTAGGTGCCGTTGGTTCTGGCAAAGGTTGATTAGAAGGTGGCTCTGTATCTCGTGGTAAATCTCGTGGTAGATTTTGTGGTAGATTTTGTGGTAGATTCTGCTGCGGAATATTCGGATTTTGGCTTTGACTTTGTAAATTTAATTGATTTATTACTTGCGCTTTCAGTGGTTTTACTGAAACAATAATAGTCCCCAACATGATATACACTATTGAGCAAAACTGGTAAATACGTTCATTTAAAAGCATTTTATAAAGCATAATAGACTAATTTGTTAAAATCGACTCAAAGTAAAACCAAAAGTATAAAAATCATTCTTAACACAGATGACACTAAGCTGACTATTCTTTTGTAAACTTTAGATAATTTTAAGGGTATCAAAGTTAATTGCAACACATAGCTCTAAATTTATGCCAAATTGGCGCCATATCAGGGTGTACATCTTGTTACATCCCTCTATGCGTGAGTGCAGAGACGTTACATGTAACGTCTCTACTTATTCACTGCTATTCTATCGGGTTGTGTAGCGAACACGTGTTTGACTACCCAAATTGTAAAAATCGGCATAGCAACTAGCTGGGAAATAAGAACAGCACACGCTACTGCAAAAATTCCTTGTTTGACTGCAACTATTAGCGATAGAGCGAAGACAGTTGTAAAAATGACGTTCCAGTTAAAATCAAGCTGTGTTTTATCTACTGCTTGGAGTAACTGCGAGGTCGCGCGCGACAATGCTACAGGTATTGCTGACAAACAAATCACAACTAACACTGGTATTCCTTTAACCCATTTTTCACCAAATACAATTGGCACATAAAACGGCGCCAGAGACGATTGTAAAATTACAAGTGGTACTACGATAAACGCAATAGTCTTCAATCCGCGAAAGAACTGCTGTTTCATTTGTACTCTGTCACCTTGTACCGAACACAAGTGGGGATACAGTGCTGAGGTGAAAGCATTAATAACGCTTTGGCTAATTCCTAAACCCGCATTAAATGCGAAAAAGTATAATCCGAGTGCTTCAATTCCAATAAAATACCCAACTAACAAATAATCTAAATTCATTCTCAGGCGACTTAATGCATTCACTCCCAGCATCTTTAAACCGAAGCTAGTAATCGTGCGCCAGTTCTCTAATGTAAACGATTTGGGTGGGCGCCAATCGTGATTTTTTATGTTAACTATAACATTGATTGGAATCGTCATGACTACAGGTAAAATTACAGCCCATGACCTCATTCCGTTTATAGCCAAAATAATAGTTAAAATATTTCCAAATATTAATTGTAATGCTGTAGAAAGAGCGGTAATTTTTAGCCGATTCTCACGCTGAATTAAAGTTGCTTGAATAGTAAATGTCGGGATAATTAAATAAGCTATTGCAACTACACAAATTGGTAGAAATAACTCACTGTTTTTATAAAAGTTAGCAATTGGAAATGCTGCTAAACATTGAATTATGAACAAAACAATACAAATTAACCAATTTAACCAGTAAGTTGTATTGCAAACCGTCTTAAGTTCATTTTCATTCGCTTGAATTAATTTGGCACCGAACCCAGGATTAATAGTCAAGACATAGCCAAAATCAACAATTGTAAAAATTATCGAAGCAACACCATAATCATATGAATTAAAAGTACGAGCTAAAATTACAGTAGTTGCCAACCTTGCAACCCGATTAAAAAGCTCTGCAATCCCTAACCACCCTATATTAGTAATAAATCGGTCTGACAATAGCCGTTTTATTTTGTCAATTAACATTTAGTTATAAATACCGAACAATAGCAGTATTATATTATATGATATCTCCTGTAATATCAAATTGTAAAGATAAAATTAATTATATGTAGAGACACAACTCTAAAGACGCGATTGTAAAGACGCGATTGTAAAGACGCGATTAATCGCGTCTCTACATACGCGTGCTATTTTACCAATAACATCCAGCAAACATCTGTCCCGTATACCGCATAATTTTCCCAATTTTTCCTTTTAGCGCTATAGACCAATTTGGCTCCGAACCAACGTATCTTCGTCTAATGCTTTCTATCTCATCACGCAATTTAAGATTATTATTTGTTGATTTTTGTTTCGGGTGAATGCGGTATTTAGACCAAAACCTATGCACATGATAAATTTTAGTAACATCTGCAAAACGTATCCATAAGTCTAAATCAAGCGTTATCTCGTATTTTGGATTGAAACCACCAATTTCTTCATACAAATCACGGCGCCAAAATGTAGAAGGTTGAGGTACATAGTTAGTATCATATATATAGATAAAGCGATTAAAACCGAGTTCTTTTTTACGCCGAATCAAATTGCCCTTTTGATCAATCCAAGAATAGTCACCGTATACAACTCTTGCTTGTGGGTTATCAAGGAAAAACTGTCCAACTTCTTGTAGTACATTCGGTTCAAACAAATCATCCGAATTTAACATACAAAATATATCACCTGTCGCACGAGCAAATCCTTTTATTAGTTTATCGATTTGTAAGGTATTTGGCTCAACAAAAAAGTCTGTGATGTAATCTCTATAACGTTCAATAATTTCCTGACTACCATCTGTTGAACCACCATCTATAACAATATACTCAAGGTTGGGATATCCTTGACTAATTACACTTTGTATTGTAGCTTCAATGTAAGGTGCATGATTGTAGCAAGTTGTAATTACTGTTATTTTCGGTAACGCTGTCTTTAATTGTGTAATATTTATGGTAGATATTGCCTGTACCATTGCTAAATAACTGCTTGTAAGTGTATTATGATTGCAATAGTGATTATTATTATCGCCTTAATTTTAAAAATTAAATAAATCTAATCTCTATAAAATCAATACAGATTTGTTAATTAATATGGATTAAGTATTGTCGTAACCACTAAAATTTTTATAACATAACTATCGAATGACTTTAAGTAGATATACTAATACTTAATTTAATCTTGATTATAACTTCATATAGTTATTCAAACACACATATGGTGGGCAATGCCCACCTCACTTAATATCCGTTACATCCGTTGTATCTGTTACCCACGCGCATTACTGACTTAGCAAAATTGGTAGAGTATTTATTTTTGGTTTAGAGAAATGTACATTATCTTTGCTGTTATTATTTATACGAATAATTTTAGCTGGGTTTCCTGCAACTACGGCACCACTTGGCACATTTTTGACGACAACAGAACCTGCTCCAATTACGGCATTATCTCCAATAGTAATGGCGCCAATAATGACGACGTTCGAGCCAATGTCAACATTATTACCAATTTGCGGACATGCACTACAAGAACCGTCGGCAAGTTTTTTATTTCCAATTGTTGTGGAATGTCTTAATGTGCAATTATCACCAATTTTAGAATAATGGTTGACAACTAACCCAACTCCATGTAATAGCTTTAGATTGGCGCCGATTTGAACATCCCAAGGTAGTTCAACGCCAAGTATCCATTCGACTATTAAAATGTAAAAATTACAGTATATTTTGGAAAATACCTTTAAGGGAGCAGGTAGTCTTCCAATAATTTGCGCGCTCCGAAACAGCACTAAAATAAAACGCGACTTAGAACTACTTTCTGTATTTGCTTGCCAGTCTTGAAATAGGTAGTCAATAATCTTTTTCATACGGTTATTTCAATTGAATGTGAATCTAAACTAACTAGCTGTACGCGGTTTCCACTGCCAACCTGCAATTGCCAATATTGTCCACAAGTAGAAAAACATCGTCGTATGACTCCAGATGTTTTCGGTAATCATTCCCACTGGTATCGCGAGTAAGAACGCTAACATAATTTGACATAAGCGACGCTGCTCAGGAGTGGTAAGCTCAGAAGAAAGCAAACTCCACAAACGGGCGCCAATAGCCAAAAATAAAAAGATGAAAGTTACCAGCCCAACTACTCCTCCTTCAACCAACGCACGTACATAATCGTTATGAGGTAATAGTTGGTTAGTACTGACATATGTACTCAACCCTAAACCAAATCCAAATAATGGGTAATTTTGCCATTGTTCGAGTAAGTAAGTCCACTGTGATAGGCGCCAGTTGAAGCTGTTATTGTCACCTTGAGCAAGAAGAATTGCCCGTGAAACATCTATATTAGGGTTGAATAAAGGAGTATTCAGGAGCGAACTTAAACGTTCTTGTCCAAAAGGAGTGCTGGCAAATAAACCAATAACAAGACTAAAAAAAAGTATTCCACCAATAATTTTCAGTAAATTTAAGCGTGGAGCTACAAGCACTAAGACAAATATCGCTATCATGATCAAGCTGACCAAAGCTCTAGTGCTAACATAAAATACTGCCAGTACTCCCAATAATAAAAGCCAAGGTATACGATTTTTGGCGCCTCCAAGTTTCCAACAGGTTAGGCCAATAAAAAGCAGTAAGTAAGTTGCAAAACCATTTGGGTGTCCAAAAGTACCGCGAATTCTTGATTCACTTCCCGATACTAAGCCGTTGATGTGACCTCCACCATCTGCTGAAAGTATTGTTGGCAATATCGAAGGTACGAGCATTTGTAATAACGCCAGAGTTAGCGGTGGAACTAACCCTAGTAATAATTGCGACAATAAATCTGATGGTTCTACCTGGTCTTTAAGTTGCATCACGAGCAGGTAAATCATCAGCCAGGAAAACAACCGTACCCATTCGCGTAAACTATCTACTAAATACCCACCGTCTAAACCTAACCCACCAAGTGGTAAAAGCACTACCCAAAACGCTTGCGTCAACACCCACACAGCAAAGAACCAAAAAAAGCCATCTGTATGAACTTTTTTTTGTTGCAGCAGCATAATCGTGACATACATCAACGTCAGTATGTTAATACATATTGCTAGGGCTGAGGGTATTTGTAATTCTGAAAAGATATCAACCGAACTCCGCACGATTAAAAGTACGATAACAGCTTGAGAAAAGCTGGTAAAGAAATATGTTAGTGCTAATACTATCGCTACTACTACACCCATGAGTAACGGTTGTATTCCAACTGCAAGACCCGAAACAAAACCAACTCCGATACCTACCGATATCAGGAAGGTAATTAAAGGTAGTCGGTTTTGATATGCTGCTCGCATACTTACCTCTCAGATGTTGAAGTGTTTGACCCAGTACCATTAAGACGCGCGAGTCGTTTGGGCAGTGCAACTTGCTCATCATCAGCACGGTAATATCTGTCACTTGGTGTAGTGATACCATTCACCACTACTCCTAACATTGGAATTCGGTCGCGCGTTAAGTCTGATACGGCTTTTTGCAATACCTCTTTAATAGTAAAGCTAGGACGAGTCACAAGCATAATGCCGTCGCTGTATTGACTCAATGTTGTCGCATCAGCACAAGCACTGAGAGGGGGTGTATCTAAAACTACTAAATCGTATTTATCAGCCGCTTCTGCCATCAAAGCTTTCATCGTGGCAGATTCGAGTAACTGTGATGGACGCGAGGACATAGAACCACAAGTTAACACTGACAGATTTTCGATACCTGTGGGTTGTACGAAATCTGAAAGTCGTTGACGTTGACTAATTGCATCACTCAAACCAGGTGTAGCTGGTAAATTGAATAAACGGTGTAACTTTGGTCGGCGTAAGTCAGCATCGATAATTAAAGTTCGACGTGATAACATCGCTGCAACAGCTGCTAAGTGCGCCACTACAACTGATTTACCTTCACCAGAAAGTGCGCTCGATACCACTATTAAGCGTAGTTTACCTGTACTGCGTAATTCGAGCGTCTTCAAAAGCATTCGGTATGGCTCGACTAGTCCCATATCATCTAGGAATAAGTCGGCGGATTCGCGCGCTAAATTTGAGTTAGAAAGACGTGGTAATATTCCTAGTAAAGGTACTTCCAACAACTGTTCGGCTTCGGCGACATCGTGCAAGCGGTTGTCGAACACTTCGAGTAAAAGCACCATACCTGTTGATAAAAGAATTCCAAAGGCGCCTGCAACAGCAAGGATAATTGCGGGGTTAGGTTCTGTAGGAAGTGTTGGAATCGTCGCTACTTCAATAATACGAATATTACTAACTTTTTGAGCTTCGGCAATGCGCGCTTCTTCGAGTTTACGTTGCAGATTTTTAAACGACTCCGCAGTTTCCTCACGTGCGCGCGTTAATGCTGTCAAAGGTTCTTGTTGAATTGGTAATTGTGCGAGTCTTTGTTGAAGTCTAACTCTTTCGGCTTGCAAAGTTCGCAATTTATTGGCAATTGCTGTTGCCTCAACTGTATTTGTTACGAGTTGAGAGTTGAGCTTTTGACTCAATTCATCGTTTGATATAGTAGCAGGCGCGTTACCACTCGATACGCGCGCCAAATCTTGTTGGTACATTTGTCTAAGAGTATTACGTTGCTGTATCAAGCTATTTAACTCTGGATGTTCTGGAGTAAAGCGCTGTTGTTTAGCAACAATTTGGGTTTCCAACTCAGCTAATTTTGCCCGCAGGTTTTTGGCTTGCTCGTCTTGACCGCTACGTACTGAAGCGTAAGCATTACCCAAGTTACTCGAATTCGTCACTTGACGTAACGAAGCATCGCGCGCGCGTGCTTCTTGAAGTTGAGCAAGCAGTGTTCGCTCTTGGTCTTCAAGATTTGCAAGACTTGTAACTAAGCTTTTGCTTTGGTCGTCAAAGGCAACAATACCACTACTTTGACGATATTTATTTTCTTTGATTTCAGCTACTTTTAAACGCTGTTTAGCATTGGGGACTTCAGTCTTTTCCAGAAACTGACGAACCTTGGTAGCTTCTGAACTAATAGTTTTAATGTTCTCTTCTACCATTGCATCAGAAACAGCATTAATTAACTTAGCGGCAAATACTGGGTCAGGCGCTTTGTAACGCAGTTCTAGAATATTAGTAGCGGGAATGATTTTGACTTTTAATTCACGGCTCAGTTTTTTGAGCGAAAGTTTTTCTGCAAATACTACTGTTTGAGGACTTGCTTTTAATGTATTAACTGCTTTTGAAAGAACTCGCTGTGACTTAACTAACTCTGCCTGGTCGCCAAGTGGACTGGCGCCACCTGGAGTATTTCCTGCAACTTGGGTAATACCGCGTCCGAACTCAGAGATGCTAACAGTTTTATCATCAAGCATTAATCGTGAGCTTGTTTCATACATACGCGGAGCTACCGCTAAATATGTAACGGCGCCTGCCATTACTGCTGTCAAAGTAAACAGAGCAGGTAAACTTCGCCTTTTCGCAACTGACCACAAAGATGATATACCTTTTTCCATAACCCTTTTTTGTTTTTTTTGTTTTAGTATTTAGTCATAACTATAACCGTATTAAACACGCATTTTAGGAGCAACACATTAATAAAAACGTTCTCACTTACGCATTGGTACTTAAAGAACTTTAAGCATGAATAGTAAACTAATTGCACCCAACTCAGCACTCAGCACTCAGCACTCTTAACTCCTAACTCCTACTCTCAAAGCAGATGTTTCTTGAATTGGTGTAACAGTACCTAATAACCGCTCATAAACTTCTAAATTCTGTGCTGTAATTTGTTCCCAGGTGTAATGACGCAGAACATGACGCTTGGCCGAAACTGCATAAGAAGCCATTTCCTTTGGATGTGTTACTGCCCACTTCATCGCAGTTACAAAACCATCAATATCACCAGCGGGAAATAGGAGACCACGTTCGGACTCTAAAAGTTGTTGGTGAGGAAGAATATGACTTGCTAGTACTGGAATACCTTCGCGCATTGCTTCGAGCATTGCCAACGGTAAACCCTCTACATTAGAAGGTAAAACAAATAATCCGGCGCCGCGAACAATTTCTGCCAATTTCATACCACGCAGTTCTCCAGCAAAGATAACTTGCGAACTGTTTGCGACTCTAGAGAGCATTTGTGTACTATACTCTTCAGTATCGCTGACACCACCTGCTAGAACTAACTTCCAACCTTGAGGTTGAAGTCTAAGAAACGCTTCAATTAATAAATCTGGACATTTCTCAGGTACTAACCGACCTAAAAACAACATATAGCGTCTTTGTGTCAGTCCTAAAGCTTTACCATAAGTAAAGTCACTACTAGTTTCTGGGTAACTAGCTGGTGCATTTGGAATATAAACAGTATCTCGCTTATAAGTTTCTGAAAAATAACTTTGTAGTGCCTGAGAAACCACAATAATTTCTGAGGCAAATTTAACTGCTGCTTTTTCACCAGCCAGAATGACTTTGCTTGAAAAATTACCCCACTTCGCGCGTTGCCAGTCTAACCCTTGACAGGTGACAACTATTTTTGCACTGCGAAAAACACTTGCGACGCTACTGAATAAAGAAGGACCCAAAGCATGGAAATGAATAATATCGTATTGCGCCCCAGTTGCTGCAATGGCTCCTAAAGCCGAACTGAAAAATGCATCTGCGCCTTTTTTAGGAAAGCTTGGTAAAGATATAACTCGTACACCTTGATAGTCACTATTTTCAAACCAATTGCCATCAGTATAAGATGAGCGCCCATATAAATCAACAGTATGTCCTTGTGCAACCATCCTAGGATATACTTCTGCACAATAATGTTCAATTCCTCCTTGTTTTGGAGGTAAACCCTTAGCCCCGATAACAGCGATTTTCATAGTAAATGTAGTTTGTATTTATGACTCTTGTTCTGTAACAATATTGAAAATCAAAAATTAATGAATACATTTCTTATACATTAGCAGTATAGCAAATAAAAGTAGCTGTTTATACTTAATGTTCGTATTTGCATAGTACCAATAAGTAAGTAATACAATCAGAAGAATAGAAGCTTGAGTTTTATTACTTCAACGTTAAATATTCACTTTTAAATATTTAGTTTTAATGATTTGAGAACACTTAACAAATATTTTTTCAAGTATTTTTTCAAATATTTTTTCAAACCGAAGAGAATTTGTTAGCTCCCCAGCGGTCAAACATTTGACTATACACTGTTGCAACAACATTACTAGCCGAATAAGGTGCAGCAGTTTTGACACAAGCATGTGTTGGATATTTTTCAGGTTGGAGTAAAATTCTCGTTAAAGCATCTGAGATAGATTCTACAGTTCGTTCCTGACAAACTATTCCACTATCTGAATGTAAAAACTTTGGAGTTTCGCCGCAATTTGTCGTGACTATAGGAATGCCACTTGCAAGTGCTTCTAGAACTACTAGCGGTAAACCTTCATAAGCACTAGTTAAAACAAAAGCACTACTGATTTGATAGAGCTTCGCAAGTTTAGCAGGAGTTGTAGCTCCCAACATTGTAATGCTTTGTTCCTGACCCAGTTGAACAATTTCGTCTTTCATTTGCGGCGCCAGTTCTCCATCACCTGCTATTAAAAGATGAATATCTGGTTGCTTAACAGCAGCAAAAGCGCGAATTAATAATATGGGGTCTTTTTGAGGATGTAACCTGCCGGCAAATATTAGAAAACGTGTATTTAATGACTTTCCCAACTTAGCTGCAAACTCACGCCTTAATATGAGTTTAGAGTCATCTTCCAAAGGAAAGAAAACTTCACCATCAAAAGTATTTTTGATATAGGCAACACGGTTTGCAATATCTGGGTAACGTTTCTGATACGATTTTACCGCGTCATTATTGCAAGACAAAATTTGCTCGAACTGACGTACTAATCCCCCCTCTAACTGATAATATACACCAGGAAAGCGGCGCCAAAGAATTGCTTTCTTGTCACCGACCCCTTGCATTTGAGTTTGGATATCGTTATGAATGAATAAAGTTTTATCACCACGCCAGTTCCGAGTCATGAGAGTTGGTTCCAAGCGGTGAAAATGCATAAAATCAGAAGCATAACAACGACCTAGCAATGCTGCCGTATATTTAACAGTCGTTGGTATCAGACCGCGAACATTATCATTTTCAAGTGTGAATAAGGGTAGAAAATTAATTTCCTTGCCTGCAAATTCAGCTTTCTGCCACCCTTTTTGAGTCTGACTGACCGAACTACCAGTTCCAACCAGCCTAACTTCAAACTCATCAGGTGCATACTTCATAAAGTTGCCTATCAGCGTTTGAATACCACCGATAGTAGGATTCCAGGGATTAAACTGGTAAAAAATGGTTAAAACGGGTTTATCCATCACTTTCTCATATTCAAACACAATAAACACACAGCTTGACAAAACAACCGCTGCTGACACCCTAATTTAACCAGTATTTTTACTTGCGTAAAAAGCCTACGTGTACATCATGTTAATTGTATTCAGGATATTTTTCAATTTTTCGTAAACTCTTCATGAAATCTTCATATCTTTATATTACTAAAATGCACAGTATTTTTAACTCAAATTTTCCTTCTTACAAAGGATGTAACAAAATATAGCCACTTAACCTGGGAATAATACTAGCTGTTTTATATTTACAGAAAGTTTAAAAAGTTACACTTAGATGAGTATAAACTTGTACCACTTATATAGTACATAGTGTGACCCATAGACTCCGATGCGCGAATGTAGAGTCAAGGCACCTGTATTGAATAGATTATATTGATAACGTAATTACAATTTATCCAACAATTTGTCCAAGTATTGCTGATGTTCTTGTGATGCGAGCCAGTACGTGGAAGCTTTTTTAATTTCAGTCACAATATCTTTTTCGTACTTAAGGGAATTTTGTAAATTTTGCTTATAACTCTTAGCGATAGCTTCCTGTTCAGGAGTATAATAAAAGATTACAGACCTGTATTGTTCACCTCTGTCTGGTCCTTGGCGATTCAAAGAAGTTGGGTCATGAATATCCCAGAATATATCTAATAGCTCTTCATAGCTCACAATAGCGGGGTCATACTCAACTTGTGCAACTTCTGCATGTCCAGTAATTCGCGATACTACATCAAGGTGACAAGGATTCTCAAAGTGTCCTCCCATATAACCTACAGAAGTTGATATAACACCTTTAACTTTTCGATACGCTGCTTCGACTCCCCAAAAACAGCCACCCCCAAATGTTGCTTTTTCCATATCTTATTTTTTATATCTATATATATACATATATATAGATGAAAAAAGGGAAAGGAGAAAACACATCACCCTTTACCCCTTACTCAACTAGTTTATACAGCGGCGCCGACACGCGCGCTCTTGAGGTAAGCTAACATAGTGTCAGCATCAGAAACTTCAAATGGATCAGTAGTACAATTGTCTTCATGACCTTCTTCGATGAATATTTTTTCAATTTGGCAGTCGTTGACAACCATTGCGTAACGCCAAGAACGCATTCCAAAACCTAAATTTGATTTATCTACTAGCATTCCCATTTTGCGGGTAAATTCACCATTGCCATCTGGTAACATAAATATTTTACTAATGCCTAAATTCTTAGCCCACTGGAACATCACAAACGCATCGTTAACAGACACGCACATAATTTCGTCAATTCCTTGTGCTTTGATTTCCTCATAAAGTTCTTCATAACGCGGTAAGTGAGTCGAGGAACAAGTCGGAGTAAATGCTCCAGGCAACGCAACTACTATAACTCTTTTACCAGCGAAGAGTTCTTTGGTAGTCCGGTCTTGCCAACGGAAAGGGTTGGGACCAGGAACTGATTCATCGCGTACACGGGTTTTAAAAACAACATTGGGTACTCTTGTTACTGCCACCATAGTCTTATTGCTCTCTACTCTATATATGTTGGTATATGTTGGTGTTAACCTCGCTCATCAGAATAATTCTGATTTAGGAATTGGTCAATAGTAATAAATACTTAGAAGTAAGAGGAGTTTTGAATGAGGTATGATTTTTAGATGCGAAGCTTTACAATAAAGGGACAGCTCGTTCGTTATTAGCGATTCGTTGCTTGAAGAAAGAACTGAAGTCCTTAATACAATTTTAAAAACATTTATTATGCAAGCTGTTGATGATATAATCAAAACTTTAAAATCAAAGGGTTTGAAGGTAACGCCTCAGCGGTTTGCCGTTTATGCAAACCTATTATCACGTCAAGACCATCCTACCGCAGAACAAATACTCAAAGACCTTAATAAAGAGGCACCAACATCATCGCAAGCAACAGTATATACTGCTTTGCAGGCTTTACGTGATGCTGGTTTGGTTCGGGAAGTTCTTTTGGAAGCAGGTGTTTCACGTTATGACGCTAATACCGAGAAGCACCATCACTTTTACTGTCGCGAGTGTAAGGTAATAGAAGATATTCCGTGGGATACTTTTCCTGATGTCAGTTTGGATAAGTTACGTTCAGGGTTAAAAGCGCAAACCTACGAGGTAACAGTTTATGGGATATGTGATTGTAATATACAAATAAAATAAATATAAAACAAATATATGAGTACAGATTTAACATCAACACTCAATAGTGATTTCATTGCTGACTTGGCACAAGCAGCAGATGCATTTCGCGATAACAATAAAATTCGTCCCAAACCTGATGTTGTTGTCAATGCACTTTTACAAGCAGAGAAAACCACGAAGCAGCAAAAATTAACATATCCATTTACATCATTATCTGGTAGATGGCGCCTATGTTTTGCCACCGGAACACGTAAAGTTAGGAAGCGTGGAGGAATTATTTTAGGTAAAGGTTTTTACATGCCGAAGGTTTCCCCTGCATATATTTCGTTTGATACTTCGGATACATCAGAAAATCAAGGAGAAATAAGTAATCAAATACAGTTAGGCGCCTTTTCGTTGCAATTTTCTGGATTAACTCGATATATAAGCAAGAAAAATCTACTTGTTTTTGACTTTCATCAGATACAAATAAGTCTATTTAATCACAATATATATAGCAGTAATGTCCCTGGTAGTAAATCAAATAAAAGTAATTTTTATGACCAAATGATAGGAAAATTACCCTTTTTTGCATTCTTTTTAATAACTGAAAACTTGATTGCAGCGCGTGGTCGCGGTGGTGGTTTAGCATTATGGATAAAAGAATAATCAGAGATGTTGATGAGGTGATTGAACCGTGCGAAAAATAGCAGGCTTGATATTTTTTATCGTTGTAGTGGTTATTGCTGTGACTCTTGGTTTAAATTGGATGCGGCGCCAGAGAACGACACGACGATAAGTGCGGAAGTAGTACTTAGTTTCAATGCTTTTAATTGTGAGTGCCGAGTGTATCAATATTAATTATCTCTGTGTAGAGACGCGATTAATCGCGTCTCTACGTGTCTCTTTGGTAAAATCTATACCACAAAAATTATTACCAATAAATCGGACAGGCGAGATGCTTATCCTAAGCTTGCTTTAAAAGATAAGAGCGAGTTCCTGTTTGGTTAGCTCCAGCAGTATCTTTATATAAGTAAGTACCAGTAGCAACAATATCACCAAAGTTGTTAATACTTACTGCGCTAGTTAAAGTAACAGTGGCGCCATTATAAGTAAGCGGTGATGAAATTAAGTTATTCAAATCAGCTATTGTACCACCATTCCAAACAAAAGCATGATTAGTACCAGAGGCAATTTGAGATGCTCCAACAACTTGACCAAATTCATTGATACCGTTAACAGAACCAGTCTTACCGCCTAAGCTACCAAGTGCCGTAAACTCGGAATCTCGTAGAATAAACGGAGTACTTGTTGCTGTGGTGCCAGTACCACTGCTTGTAGAACCGATGATGCTACCAGCGTCATTGATATCTCGTAGTGTGGCTTGTTCGGCGCCAAAAGTACCAAGATTTTTGAGCTTGTAAGTACCACTAGCATCTTGTTCCCAAATTACAGCCGTGTTAACAAACGTTTCATCAAGGGTGCCATCACTATCTACATAGCCAATAATCTGACCATTATTATTGATAGCGCGCGCAGTACCACCATCACCACCAAGTGCCGCTAGTTCAGTAACAACACCGTTTTCGATGTATATAGTTTTCTCGTAACCTGAACTCAAAATATTACGACCGACAATTTGGTTGCTGTTATTAGTGTCTAATGAGTAGCTTTCAATACCACCAAAATCATTGATAGTTAACTTGTAGCTGTTACCATCTTTTTCCCAAACTAAAGCACGGTCGGTAGCTTTTGGAATTGGCTGACGCACTTCGTCACCTGTTCCTAAAATTACACCACTATTGCTAATTGTGTTGACGGTAGGTGTAAGCATAGTGACAGTTGCCCCCGACTCGGTGCCAAGGTCTGACTGACCCTTTTTGATACCTGTACTAGTGAGCGCTGTTAGAACGCCATTTTCCCAGATGAAACCTTGACGCACTAAATTATTAGTTTGGGTTGCACCAGTTGTTGCATTCTGATTAGTGAAAGTGGCGCCAGTGTCATAACGTCCGGCTATTTGACCGAAGTCATTGATCGAAACTGCGTTAACGGCGCCGTTTGGATTGCTACTTAAAGAACCCAAGTCAGTTGCTTGGTAACGATACAGAGGTTCATTATCCAATAAAGCAGGCGACCCAGATGCTACATACTTTAGAGTGGCAAGGAGGTCTGAACCTGAAGTGACTAGAGTATCTCCTCCTTGACTAAGGAAATTAATGGCTTTACCTATCAAGTTTTCAGCTAGACGTAGCTTGTCAAATTTAACGTCAAATCCAATTACAGTAACGGAACCTTGTCCAGCTTCAAGAATGATTTTATCCTTGCCACTGCCAATGAAAACAGTGTCATTTCCAGTTCCCGCACTGATAATATTATTTCCTTCACCTGCATAAATCGTGTCATCACCTGCACCACTGTAAATCGTATCGTTCCCGGCGCCTGCATAAATCAAATCATTACCTTTACCTGTAAGAATACGGTTGTTACCTTCCCCAGCATAAATTGTATTATTCCCATCGCCTGCATAGACAAAATCACCACTGGCGCCGGAATAAATCAAATCATTGCCTTTTCCGGTGCTAATCAGATTGACCCCTTCACCTGCATAAATAGTATTATTGCCATCACCAAGAGCAATATTGTCATTACCACTTTGATAGTAGACGGTTGAATCAACAAGCAGACTGGAGCGATTACTTATTCCTGGTAAATTACTAGTAAGTCCGGCTTCTGAATTATGAAGTACAACAGAAGTATTCAAAGCTGTGTTCAAATTATTGTTCGTTTCCATTTAGAATTCCTTTGTTAGTGAAGTTCTGGACAGTTGTGGAATGGGCATCCCTGCCCGTTCATATAATCTTGAGAAATTTATTTACCACAGAGTCACAGAGTACACAGAGAAGTTTTCAAAACCAGTGTGTATATCATTAATTTTGGAAAGTAGGCGCCGCTCCCTCTTAACTCTGTCTCTGTGTACTCTGCGTTGGGCATTGCCCACCTTACAACTTACTTTTCAAACATTGTTTAATACGGGCAAGGATGCCCGTTCCACAAACAAACACACTCATACACACTCACACACATACATACACACATACAAAAGCTCAAATTATTTTGTTTGATGTTTGACAGGTTTATATTCCATTGTTAATGACTTGACATGAAAGTCATATTTGGAAAACTTTTTATCTTGCTTAACTCGTAGGCAAGCAATAGGAAGGCTAACTGCAAATAGAAGAAAAACTCCAAACAAGCCAAAAACGTAACCGTGCAATTGTTTTGCGGGTATAAAATTTCTCTGTTGATGCATATTTTTACTCTTATTTTGATAGAATTTTCTAAACTTCTATAACAGTGGTAGGTAGCCAAAAAGTGGATGCCAACTCATAACAGTAGCGGCAATAAATAAAAAAAACATCCAAAAAAAGATGACTTTAGACTTGATTTGTTTATCTTTCCAGATATAGTAAAGAATTACCCAACTGACTAGCCAACCCAACAGCAGCATAGTCTCTTTTCCTGTATAACTCCCAATATTTCCCCATAATTTACTAGGGTTATGACTTCCGGGTATCCAACTGCCAAGAGTCCAAAGTAAATTTTCCACTGTTTTAGATTTATCTCCATCTGAGAAGTGATGAGATATCATCATTGTCACACAACCAATTCCAGCGCTAACCAAAGCTGCTGCTGCTGGTCCAGATACTTCAGGTGATTTGTCTGAACCTTTAGCTAAACCGCTCGGAAATCTTTTGAGTGTATTCCAGAACCTGGCATAAATAGGTTCTGACTTTACTTCAGATGAACGTGACATTAGTTTCCTTCCATTTATTACTTAACTAACTTACTAACTTACTAACTTACTCCCCTTACAAAGCATGAATTTTGGCAATTCCGAGTCCTGTGACTAAACCACCCATTGCAAAAAACATCATTGCCATCAAACCCACGCAAGTTGCTGTTAAAACTGGACGATTTTCTTTGTCTAATATTGAGTCACCATAGCTCCACAAAATCCATGTGCAAGCTACACCTAATGGCAATGTGAACAAAACGCTGAACTCGTGATACTCCATCAACACATACTGTCCCAACGGTGAATGTTCTTTCAACCACGCGCGGGCGCCACCAAAAGTAATATCTGCCCGATAGCGCATGTACGCTAGGTTGCCTGTGACAATGCCTAAGAATGCAATCACAGTAGACCAGAACGTCAAAGTTCGCATCTGCGGCAGAATCTTGCTGGCGCCTCGTAGTAACGGAAACGCCAGATGTCCTGTATAGACTGCAACTACTGAAGAAAGTAAGGCGCCGAACCCGTGAATCGTGCCTATCCATCGTTGCCAAGGACTTGGATGCAAAATATTGAAAAAGGGCAAAAACAGAAACATACAAGCCGACAGAATACTCAAGCCATAGATACTGACTTGAGCAATATCTAACTGTCTAGGAAAATCTCTGAAACTGCTATCTGTGTATTCCTCGTGCCCTTCTTGAATCATAGTAAACCTTCCCTTAAATGCAAAAACCAATAATTGTCTAGGCTCATGAAAAAATTCTCAAAAGCTCTAAAAAGTTCTTAGGAGTCGTTAATAAAACTAGTTGTAGGTTGGCTGGAGGCTTTGCGGAACCTAACATGCTGCTAACAAGTTTTGCGCTCACTTACTGTGACGCATGACATGACCCAACCTACGAGGTAACCGTGTATTAATGAAGTAACAAAAGTCTTATGTACCTCATTAACGACAATATATTTATTGAAGCTTGTTGTCAATGAATATCAATAATATTACTAGCTTTTCTTAACAATCGGGAATAATAATAACTCCGCTATAATTATAAAATTTTCATTAAAAGCTTATGTAGTAAGGATTAAGAATATTCTCCAGTGGAAATAATACTTTCTGCACAGCCACAAAATAGTAACAATTCATAGGCGCCGTCTTCAACTGTTACTATTTACTCAATTAAGAAATATTAAGATAAAAAAACTTCCAATTAAACAAAATGTCTTGTGGGATGGGTGTTGAAGCAGTATATCCCGCTCCCATACTTAAGTAAGAACCGATATAATCAAGTATAGACGGCGCCACCTGGAGAAAGTATTGACGATACCATTTAAATATTTTGCTGCAATACAGTATGTTATTTGCTGCATCGTATTACATTGTCATTAACTTGTAATATTGCTACACTTGAGAGCCAATTTGGTAATACAGACGGTTGTTCGCGTTTCCAAGCAGAATAGTGAACACGTCATCTGTCATCAAAATACTTTTTTAGTAACGCATCCCGCGCAGCAAAATCAATGGAACTATTCACAATACATACACCTTCAGTTGAACCATTACCTTTAATAGCTAACTTACCTCATAGTGGATTACATATTCCTTCCGATATAGCTGCAATAATGGCGCCTTCTCATCTCCAATCATTACCCAACAGCGACTGGCACTTAGGTAAACTTTACGATTTTTTACCATCTCTGGGCATCACAGTCATGCAAGCAAACTACAATCGTTATGTAGTTGATTTAAATCGGCAAGCAAAAGAACCTTTTAGCGGTAACTTTTGGTCGGCAGTGGCGCCACTACAAACAGCATTCGGTCAACCTATATATCAAACGCTACCATCTGAAGCATCTATCTTAGAGCGTGTAAATAACTACTATATACCTTACCATAATCAGCTACGCACGCTTATTGACGCGAAGTTACATGAATTCGGCAAAGTATATTTATTAGACCTACATAGCTTCGGAGGATTAATAAACGACCAAGTGTGTTTAGGAAACCTCAACGGTAAAAGCTGTTCAGAAAATTTTATAAATATAGTTGAGAATGCTTTTAAAAGCGAAAGTTATCAAGTCGTCAAAAATAAAGTTTTTAATGGTGGATATATTACTAGACATTACAGTGAAATTCCTAACGTACAAACTTTGCAAATTGAAATTAGATACCAAGTATACTTAGATGAAATGTATTTAGATAAACCCCTAATACCAGAATGGAACTCGCCTAAGTTTCACAAAACCAAGATAAAATTGAAAAGACTATTTCAACAGATGTAAAGGGCAAGGATGCCAATTCCACAAGAGAATTAATTAAATATTTTATATGAAATTTGCCTGTATAAAATAAAACATCTTTTTATCCGTTGCCAAGCTGTTCTACCAAAGGCGGGCATTTCTGTAAAAAGCTAGCGCCCTTATTACTTGCATCAGGGTTACTAAGATGTGTAGGAGTCGGACGAATTACACCGTTAAACAAATCATCTAATCCGTAGGGTGTAAAAAATTCCCATTCTCCTTGAGTATTTACTCTTACTCCTACTGCTGTTGCTGTGTGTAACCAATTACTTATACCATCTTCTGTACTTGTAAAAGTTTGGCGCCCCTCACGCCATCTTGCAAAGCTAGCTTGGTTTTTTACGTCAAATATATAGTTAGGAAATTGACTAGTTAAAGCATCTTTGGCGCCAAGTTCCTGAGAGCGCTCCCCAAGAGCATCAAAGAAAGCAATATCAAAGTCTTTAATAACTAATTTACAATCATCATTGAAGATGTGGCGCCAAACTGTATTACGAACGGCGCCACCTGCTAACCACCAGTTAGGAAGTTGAAGTTTGGTGATAGCTGGCAATACTTCACCCACAGGAGAATTTTGCAGTATTTGTTTTAGCTGCACTTGGTTTGATGTCATTTTGCAGGAAATAAGAAGAAGTAACTAGTTATGGAAACTCCAATGCATGTAATAAAATTACGTACCCATACTGAACTGACCTTACGCGCGAAGAAAGCACTGCTATATCCACCAATTAAAGCACCAACCGCCATCAAAATCGCACTTGACCAGACAATATAGCCTTTCCTAAGCTGGTGAGGTACAATAACAGCAATGAGCAAACCAATTACGAATGTCATTTAAAGAGATTTTATTAAAAGCTATTTCAATAGCTTGTGCCAAATCTGGGTAAGTTCTAGCACCGATAGAACGTAGTATCTCCTTAACTTTTGACCAACAATTTTCGATAGGTGAAAACTCAGGAGAGTATGGTGGTAAATAAATTAGTGTAGCTCCTGCATCTTCAATTAATTTTTCAATGTTTTTACCTAGATGAACAGAGCAATTATCCATAACAACACAAGCACCTTTCCAAAGTTTTGGGACTAATTTTTGAGAAATAAAAGCTTCAAATGTTAGTCCATCTGTTGCACCCAGAATACTATATTGGCTAATGATACCTTTCATACCTATTGCACCAATTAAAGAAACATTCTTACTACGTTTATGGGGGCGTTCTCCATGCGCTCTTTTACCTTTACGGGCACGAGCATTTTTCCTTATTAAGGATAGATTAACGCCTGCTTCATCAATAAATATAAGGTTTTCAGGCGCTATAGCTTGAATTTTTAACCAAAACTCTACTCTTAATTTTTGAACTCTTTCAGTTCCTTTCTCTGAGGCGTGCAGTGTTTTTTTTTCACCCGTATGTCCATCTTATTTAACATTCTATCTACTGTTGAGCGACCAATCAGAACTCCTGTTTTTTGCTCTAGCAAGATACGAATTTCTGCCA
>NZ_JBXXZH010000142.1:0-24556 GCF_059640475.1 Calothrix sp. CBUCES-K 9914 | reverse complement strand
ATCATAATCGATATACAAAACCGTTAAGCAGCTTGAAGGGTAGAAGGCTTGGGAATAGGTTCACCTTCTGCTTCCCAAGCTTCCAAATATATTTCGATGACTTCTTCTCCATTACAAATGGCTTCTTCACGAGTTTTACCGTGGGTACAAGGGATAACAACGCGCTCGCTAAACTCTGGGATGGTAACTAGAAAAAGCTCATCTTCATCGCTCCACTGAAGAATCATACTATACCGATTCATTAATCTTTGTCCTCCTGTATATCTTGAAGTTCTGCTAGTAGTTTTTGTAACTCTTTTTCCAAGTAGCGTGGTACATCATCTCTATCTTTACCTGGAATTGTTAATGTTTTTTTAGCAAAGGATGGCGCCAACGTTCATGGCTACTTTTTCCGCGCTTTGGCAGATAAATAAACTCCTCATGCTCAATAGGAGGCTTTGAATTCTCGAATCTTTCTCGGCATAAGTGTTTGACATGATTGCCTATTCTCTCATAATATTAGTCGCACAAATTATAAACCGAGTCCCAAGTGTAATTTTAACGCAGCATCAACTAAAACCATCAACTCTTCGCTTAAACTACCCACAACCTCGCTAGTTATACGTTCTTTAGAAATTGTCCGTACTTGTTGCGCTTGTACTTTAGAAGGTCTAGATAAATTACTATCCTCTGAGGAAATTAAAACCTCAAATGGATAGACGCGCGTCACGTTAGAAGTCAACGGTAAAATTGTCACTGTGGTAGAAGCACGATTATTTGCATTATTGCTTACTATCAAGACCGGACGACGTTTGCCCATTTCTGAACCCACCACAGGACTAAGGTCAGCGTAAAAAATATCACCACGTCTCATCAGCTAATCCATCCGCGACTGTCACATCCCAAGCACTGTCAACCTCAGATGAAGCTAGTCGATAAGCTTCTTCTAGTTCTCGGTCTCGCAGTAATTCCAAAGCTTCTTCAATTACTTGAGAACGGGACTTACATCCTTTGCTCAGTTTATAGTTTTCAATAAACTCCACTAAGGATGGTGGCAAGGAAATAGATAATTTTTCTACATTCATGTTCATACTATTGGTAGCAAAACTCTTCCTACCAATATAGTAGCTTAGTTTTTGACCCTGAAGTCAAAACAGGTTAGCTACTATATCAACTTCAGCTTAAGAATTGGAAGCTCATGTTTTACGGCACTATGCTATTCTCCTACAGTGAAGTTAGCCAAGTGACCTTAACAAGCGTACAACTAAAGATAAATGTATATAATAATGAATATTTGAAACGTATATGCCAAGAAAAGATATCTACCATGATACATTTAAACTAGCTTTACAGAAAGCAGGCTGGACAGTTACCCGTGAGCAGTTCCCTCTTAAAATAGGTAATAAGCGTTTATCTATTGATTTAGGAGCAGAACGTTTAATTAGTGTGGAAAAAGGAATTAAAAAAATTCTTGTTGAAGTCAAGAGTTTCGTTGGTGAATCAGAAGTTAAGGATTTAGAGCAAGCTCTAGGGCAATACGTTTTATATCGTCAAGTTTTAAACGAGATAGGTGATAATAGAGAATTATACCTAGCCGTAACCGCAACAACTTTTAGTAGTGTGTTTAATATAGAGTTAGGACAAGTACTATTAAAGAACGAAATTATTAAACTAGTTGTATTCGATGACATAACGGAGGAAATAGTTCAATGGATACCAGATTGAAGTACCAAGAGATAATCAAAAAAATATTAATAGAAAACGCAGAATATCGCGCATCAATACCAGATTGCTATGATTCTCAAGTTATATTTGACGATGAGCGAGGGCGTTATTTAGTTTTAGATGTTGGTTGGGATAAACATAGTTACTTACACACGACTCCTATACATATTGATTTAATTGGTGACAAAGTTTGGATTCAATATGATGATACAGAGGAAGGTGTCGCCAACGATTTACTAGCAGCAGGTATTCCAAAAAGCGATATTGTACTTGGTTTCCGCAATCCGAGAGTCAGGGAATATACAGGTTTTGCGACGAGATAGTGTTTAGTATAAGTATTGTGTGGCGCCTTGTCAGAATTGGTGCCTGTAAATAAACTCCACTAGGATGGTGGCAAGGAACATAAATAATTTCTCTACGTTCATATTCCTACTAATGGTGGTAAAAGTCTTCCTACCAACATAGTAGCTTAGTTTTTAACCATAAAGTCGAAACAGGTTAGCTGGAGAATGATTGTGAGACGAAAGTGAGCTTACATCAGCAGTTGCAGCGTAAAAATTCGGCTTCTTCCTAAAATTAATGGTATTCTTGTACTGAAAATACGTATAAAAGCAGTAATATAACTGAAATTTTCTAAATAGTGTTAATGATGTCTTTAAATGGGGAATATTTAGATTAGAACAATTTTTTCAAATTAAAGTTCTACTAATCATGACACAGCAAAATGTTTCGGAGCTTGCAAAGCAGGGCAATGGTGTAGTACAAAAATATATCCTGGCTATATTTTTTCTTGGTTAGAATTGACACAATCATTTTAGGCATTTAAGTTTCTCTCTAAATGCCTAAAAATTAATGTACTTGTATTTAAATTATATATTAAGGTTGAAAATGGCATTTACAGAAGATATTGCTAAGTTGTCAGAAAGAGTCCGTAATAGAGCAGAACAAGTTGTAGGAGAAGAAGCGACAAAAATGGCGCTCATTGTACCTTTTTTAAGCACTCTTGGTTATGATGTTTATGACCCAAGTGAAGTTAAACCTGAATATATAGCAGATTTTGCTATTAGAAAAGCAGGACAGTTTGAGAAAGTCGATTATGCAATAGCCATTAACGGTAGTATTGTAATGCTTGTAGAAGCAAAAGCTCGTGGACAAAAAGCTGAAGCTCATGATGGTCAGCTTAGTCGTTATTTCAATGGTCTTATAACAACTAAGGTTGCTATAGTAACCAATGGTATTGAGTATCGTTTCTTTACAGACTTGCGTGACAAAAATGTCATGGACAAGGAGCCGTTTTTCACTTTTAATATTCTTGAGTACGATAATAAAGATATAGAGAATCTAAAGTTATTCCATAGAGATAATTTTGATGTAGCATCGATTAACCAGTATGCTGAAGAAATGGTGTATGTCAAAGGAATGACTCAGCTAGTCGGTCATCTTCTACGTTCTCCATCTGAAGAATTTATTCGCTTTTTAGTGGGTGAACTAGGTAAAGTGGCGCCTAACTATCAGGTACAAGGTAAAATTACCAATAAAGTGATTGAAAAGTTTAAACCGATTGTTAAAAAATCTATTCAAGGCAGTTTAGTCGAATTAATGACACGCTCATTAAGTCAAGAGATTATTCAATTGAGCGAAACCACAAACACAGAAGAAACTCAAGAATTAGACACTTCGGAAATAAATAATGCTACAGTTACCGAAGAATCGAAAATTATAACAACAGAAGAAGAACTTAGAGCTTTTGATAAAATTAGGAGTATTGTCACTACCTCCAAAAATTATCAGAATGATATATACTATAAAGATACAGAATCTTATTTTAGTATTCATCTTGGTAAAACGACTTGGTGGTTTCTCCGTTTTTACTTGTCTTCTTCTAAAAAAACATTTATTGCTCGATTAAGTCCAGAAGAAGCAAAATCTGTAACACCAGAATTTGCAATTCAAGAAGTACCTTCTTCAGCATCAGAAGTTATATCCAAAATTACTATTTCTTCTGTAGACGACTTGGATAAATTATCACAAGTTATCATTAAATCCTATGAAGCAGAAGCTTCTAAGCACTCACTTCAGAAAGTATAAGGAGCATGTTGGGTTACAGTAGGTTGATAGACGCGGTTAGGTTGCAAGTAAGTGATAAAACTGTTACCGTAGAAGAAGTAAAATTACTTTGTGTTATTGGTTACTATTGCTACTTAACCGCATTTATTTATCTTTGTTACTTGTTAAGCTAACTGAAGTGTAGAAGGTTCGGGGATAGGTTCACCTTCTGTTTGCCAAGCTTCTAAATACATTTCGATTACTTCTTCTCCGTTACTAATGGCTTCTTCACGAGTTTTACCGTGGGTACAAGGCATAACGACACGCTCACTAAACTCTGGAATAGTAACTAGAAAAAGCTCATCTTCATCACTCCACTGAATAACCATACTATATCGATTCATGAGTCTTCGTCCTCTCGCATTTCTTGAAGTTCAGCTAATAGTTTTTCTAACTCTTTCTCTAGATAGCGTGGCACATCATCTCCATCTTTACCAGGAATAGTTAATGTTTTTCTAAGTAAAGTATGTCGCCAACGCTCGTGACTACCTTTTCCGCGTTTTGGTAGATAAATAAACCCCTCACGCTGAATCTCAGCTTTAAATTCTCGAATCTTTCTCGGCATAAGTCTTTTTAACTCTTGCCTATTTTATCATAATATAAGTGAGATTAATTTATATAATTTTTTAATTACGGATTTAGTTTAACATCTATCAATACTCCAGCTAAATCACCCTCTTGTGTGTATCCAAGAACATATATATTAAATTCGGTATTAGAATTGGCGCCGATAGCATACACTACTAAGTCATTTAAAAACAATTCTAACCAATGGTATAAATTTCTAAAATCTTCGTTTTTAGGATATTCTGGAAGTGAATATTCCTCACGTGTTCCCCTATCTATTTCATATTCAATGCCAGTGTCTTCATCATAATATGAGCTTGGGGTGCCGCAGTAATTATTAATATATTCTACTATGTCACATAATCCAGGGCTAAATTCTATTGCAAGGTTTTGGATGCCATTAAATTCCTGAGTGATTAAAAAGTTTACTGATGCTAATACCTTTTCTAAAACCTCCTCTGCAAAAAAGTTTTTGGTTAAATTAAAATATTTTTAAATTACATGTTTATAAATCATAACAGCCTTGTCTGATAAGCTTATATTTTGCACCTTGAAGTACAAACTACAAGATAAATAATATATAATAGCTAAAAGAACAATGATTTCTTAGTCCTCTTTTAGAGGACTTGCGCTATTAGCATAGGGGTTTTTAACCCTATGCTATGCGGGTAGGAACGAAGACAATAATTTACAAATACTATATATATTATTATAATGTCCAGCTTAATTCATGTTGTGTATATGTTGGGTTCCGCTGTCGCTCCACCCAACCTACGCATAATAAAAGGATGAGCAAGTGCCCATCCTTAAAATCATGCATTGTAGAGACGCGATTAATCGCGTCTCTATATTTATGTGGTTTATGAATTATGTTCCTGATGTCCAGGAGTTGGTGTATTCAATTTGGTCGGGGGTGAGGGTGTCTACGGTGATACCCATTGCTTGTAGTTTCAACCGCGCGATTTCTTTGTCTACGTCAGCGGGGATGGAATGGATACCTGGTTGCAGTTTACCTTTGTTTTTAACTAGGTATTCGGCGCCCATTGCTTGGTTAGCGAAGCTCATATCCATTACAGCGCTGGGGTGTCCTTCTGCTGCTGCTAGGTTGACTAAGCGACCTTCTCCTAATACAACTACTGATTTGCCGCTGGTAAGTTTGTATTCTTGGGTGAAAGGACGAACGTCTTTAATTTCTCTTGCTTTGTTTGCAAGTGATTTGAGGTCTATTTCGATGTCGAAGTGACCGGAGTTACAAACAATGGCGCCATCTTTCATAGCGTCGAAGTGTTCGCCACGAATAACGTGTTTGTTACCTGTTACGGTGATGAATAAGTCACCTATAGGCGCCGCTTGTGCCATTGGTAGAACACGGAAACCGTCCATTACAGCTTCAATTGCTTTTACTGGGTCGATTTCTGTAACAACTACGTTTGCTCCAAGTCCAGAAGCACGTTGTGCTGTACCTTTACCGCACCAACCGTAACCTGCGACTACTACTGTTTTACCAGCTAGTAATACGTTGGTCGCGCGGATGATACCGTCTAAGGTGGATTGGCCTGTACCGTAACGGTTATCGAAGAAATGCTTTGTGTCAGCGTCGTTGACGTTCATTGCTGGGAAAGTAAGAACGCCATCTTTTAACATCGCTTGTAAACGTACAATACCTGTGGTGGTTTCTTCTGTGGTACCAATCAGGTCAGCGATTTGATGGGGACGCTGTTGAATTAATGTTGCTACTACGTCACAACCGTCATCAATGATGATGTTTGGACGGTGGTCTAGTGCGATTTGTACGTGACGACTATAGGTTGCTTCATCTTCGCCTTTAATAGCGAAAACAGGAATACCATAATCTTCAACTAAGCTCGCTGCTACGTCGTCTTGTGTTGAAAGTGGGTTACTAGCAATTAAAATTGCATCGGCGCCACCTGCTTTTAAGGCAATTGCCAAATGTGCTGTTTCGGTGGTTACGTGACAACAAGCCGAAATACGAATACCAGCGAAAGGCTTCTCTTTTTCAAAACGGTCGCGAATTTGTTTGAGAACTGGCATTTCACGTCCAGCCCACTCAATGCGCTGTCTTCCCAAGGAAGCTAGGGCGAGGTCTTTAACCTCGTGCTTTAGTCGGGGAGATGTTGCAGTCATTAAATAATTCCTCAATTTAATGTGAAAATGCGGCGTATTAATTACGCTCTCTACTAGGGTAGTCCATGATTGAGAAAGTTAGTAGTACTTTACTTTTTCAGTCGATGGCTTCCATGCACTAGCTTGCCGTTTGATGGTCGTATTGTCAATGTTATCTATACTTCTTTTTCATAACTTTAACTTTTGTGACCGTAAATATACTGAGATTGCAATACTGCGTAGACTTTGAATTTGATCCCCCCAACCACCTTTGATAAGGCAGGCTAAAAACCTCTTAAAGTTCCCCTTATTAAGGGCGATTTAGGGGGATTAACTACTTCACTTTGCTTCTAAAAGTTTTTTTCTTTCTAAAGGTTAATGATGTTAAGGCTTGTTATGAGTATATTTACTAAAGTTAATGGAGCATCGTTCACAAGCAAGGGCATACTCCATAACTCGTTAATCAAGGAGTAGTAATGCGGTTTAGATTTTTGGCAGTCGCTAGTTCAATCGCTGTTGTAACTTTTTTTACTGTACCAAAAGCTACAGGTCAAATCAATTTGTTACCTAATTTACTAACTCCTATTAGCTCGAATGATGACTTTGAAAATAGAATCGTTAATGGCTGGGTTTATTTAGATGGTCGTCGCTTATTTCAATTAGCAGCAACTAGAGCGACGCTTGTAGATAGGTTAGAAAATGTCCAGCAAAATCTTTTCGGAGTTAGTCGCGGTTATTTTGAGTCATCCGCAACAGAAGCAAAGGTGGAATATCGGACTCTAAATGGTTTGCCTGTAATATACGTCAACAACCGCTACTTAATGACGATTACTTCTAATGATGCAGAGTTACTACAGGTAGATTTACAAACGGCAGCAAATCAAATTACTCAAATATTGCGCGATGAATTGATACAGGCAAAGCAGGAACGCTCAAGAGATTTTTTAATTCAGCAGGGTTTAATTGCAGTAGGAATAGGCGCCAGTGTTATTATTGTCAGTTGGGCTATTCATTGCTGGGAATGTCGTTTAAAAAGGAAAGCTTTACAGTCAACTATACCAGCACCAACCGAGGCGCCGATATCTACACAACTAAAGCAACAACAACATAAAAATATCAAAGAAGTTAGGCGCCGACTTTTTCAGTTAGCACATACAGGAGTATGGGGAAGTGGCGCCTTTGTTATTTTAGGCTTATTTCCGTACACACGAATGTTGCAGGTAATTATTCTGAGAGCCGCACAAATTCCTTTTGCATTAGGTATTGTTGCACTAGGTACTTATGTGGCGATTCGTTTAAGTTATGCTTTAATAGACCGCTTTACTTCGGTAATAGTTAGCAGTGGTTTATTAAACCCAGAAACTCCTGAACGCTTACAATTACGTGTTTCTACTATATCTGGCGTCACCAAAAGTATTATCACAATTATTTGGGTAGGAGTTGGGATTCTCCTGACTTTAATTTCTTTTGGTATTAATATTGTTCCTTTACTAGCAGGTGTTAGCTTAGTTGGCGTCGCAGTGTCCCTCGCTTCACAAAATCTCATTAAAGACGCAATTAATGGCTTTCTGATTATTCTCGAAGACCAGTATGCTTTGGGTGATGTCATTGCGTTAAACAATGTAAGTGGTCTAGTCGAAAATATAAACCTGCGTATTACTCAGATACGTGACGCAGAAGGTCGTTTAATTACTATCCCTAACGGCGAAATTAAAATCGTTGCCAATCTTTCCAGTCGTTGGTCGCGCGCGGACTTAAGTGTCCCTGTTGCCTACAACACCGATATTAGCCAAGCTTTAAAATTAATCGAAACTGTGGCAGTAGACATGGACTTAGACCCAGCATGGCAAGCACAAATTATTGAAACTCCTAAAGTCTTAGGTGTCGATAACTTTGGCGAACGTGGTCTAATTATCCGTGTGTGGATTAAAACCCAGCCACTTAAACAATGGGATGTTGCCAGAGAATTTAGGCGCCGTCTCAAAATAGCCTTTGATAAAGCAGGAATTTTTATCCCCATTCCACAACAAGCTGTTTGGATCAATGATGCTCAAACACCCAACGGCAATCACTAAAACACAAATTTACACCGAAAAATAATTCCTCAAAACCTACACACCAAGGTATTTTTGTACTATAATAGAGGAGTAGTGATTATAAAGCTTAAAAACAGCCAAAAGCTTTGTAGCAACTGCATTCACAAGCTCAAAGACAAGAGTGAAGCGAGGGTTAGTCCGGTCAACAACTTCGGTATAAAGACATAAAACTTTTAGCCTAGCTGGAAGTTCGCAGTTTTTATAATTAGTTGACCAGGTTAAGTTCTTAAATGAACTACGTTATCAGCAAGTGTTAAAGTTCCTACTCCGGGATGCGTAGCCAGTTCCGTGACTCTAGAACCAAGTGGTTAAACATTCGTATCGAAGTTAAGAAAGTGCCACTTGGATAGTACCGACTGATAACTTTGCCGAGGCTAACATTACTTCGAGTAGGGAAGGCATTCTCCGGCATTACAGGAGAGGATTGAGTACTACTCCTCTACTCAATCACCCTGAAAAGGGGAAAAGCAAAAATTGCGCGTTGCGTTTTTTCCCCTTGGACTGAAGATGCAAACACACATCTCAATGAATTTTTTATGATAAAGCACTATATTCTTAGCCTCAATCCGATAGCCAAGCACGAATGGGATAGATGTATATTACGCGACCCGTTAACTGCTAAACGTCCGGATATAGCCAAATTAATCGCCGATGCAGTTGGCGACAAAGCAGGAAGTTATTTAGTTAGCGTCAATATAGACGTGCAGGTTTTAGAACAAGCAAATGCCCCCCAGGTAGAACAATTAACTATAAACCTTGCAGAAGTCACCGAAAAACCACAACTACGCGAAGCAGCATAATACAGTGCTGAGTAGAAAGTGCGCTCGTGCTTAGTTGGCACTTCTAATTCTACTCAGCACTCAGCCCTCATTACTTTTTACTTTTATTTATATGATGCAACTTACTCATTATCCATCTGCTATTGCTCAAGCATTTCAAAGATTAAACGAGATTGACTCACAGTTAATGGCTGTACAATTACAAATTAACCGTTTTGAAGGTGCCGCCGATCGAATTTCCTCATTCGATATGGACATGAAAAACGATGCTCAACGCAAAGCACGCCGCTTTGAAGTATTGCTCGTAAATCCAGAGTATCAAAAAGCACTTGATGCTCAAATTCGGCTAGTAACAGAAAAAGCGAATGCTCTCGCACATTTAGAGTATCTACGAAATCAATTTAGCGTTGCCAAGCTAGAAGCACGTTTAAAGATAACACAGCAACTTACCGATTTAGAATCGCGCGAGTTCGTTGGTTTGTAAAACTTTAAATCAAATTACCTAGATATTTAGATTCCCGACTTCGCCGAGTCGGGAACTTTTGCATTTAGTAGTGATAAACTATAATATTGTTACACTTTCTGTCTCGGAGTTAAGTAAACCAGACATATCTAAAATACGATTACTCCAGGAAGCGCTTGTAGCAATAACTAGAGCAATTTCATCTGGTTTAGAGATAATTGCAGACCAACGTTGTTGCCAAGAAAGCACTAATTGATGTAACTGAATAAATTCTGAGGTATGTACTTCTTGTTTTATAAGTAGTGATAAGTAAAGTAAACTTTCGCTAAGTATAATTGGAACACCAAAGCGCGCGGACTCAATTTCCGAACACCAAGCTTTGATACGTGCAAAACACGATGCAAGTTCCCCTAACTGATAGGGACGTGTTTGCGTCCTTCTATATAAAATTATAAGAGGCGGGCAGGGATGCCCGCTCCACAAGAACAAGAGCAAGGATGAATTATATTTTACTTAGTGCTTGGGCAATTTGCTGGTTGATTATTTCTACATCGAATTTGGAACGCGCGCTACGAAGTGCATTTTCTGCTAATATGGCGGTTTTTGATGGTTCTTTGACGCAGTTAGTAATAATTTGTGCAAGTTGTTGGGGTTCTCCTGGTGTTACGAGATAGCCATTTACATTATTTTCTACTATTTCTATGGCGCCACCTGCATTTGCAGCAACTACTGGTTTTCCACATAGCATTGCTTCAACTATAACTCTACCAAATGGTTCGGCGGCAATTGAAGTGTGTGCTACTAAGTCACATGCTGACATTAGTTGAGGTATGTCAGAACGGAAACCTAGAAAATTGACGCGGTTTTGAAGTTGCAGTTTTTCTACTTGTTCGTGTAGTTGTTTGACGTATTCTTGTTCACCAAACAATGCATCACCTACTAAAAGAACTGCAACTTGTGAAGGGGACTGTGCTATTGCTTCTATTAATATATGTTGTCCTTTCCACGGTGATAAACGGCTAAAGTGTCCAATTACAAATTTATCTTCGAGTTCTAATTCTTGACGAAGTTGTTTTATTTGAGTTTCGTTGGCTTGATATGATGTTGAGTCAAAGCCGTTATATATTACATCTACTATATCCGCGCGTCCTCCTGCTGCAATAAAAGCAGTTTTACTAGCTTCCGAGTTTGCTATAATAATGCGCGCAAAACGGTTTGCTAGGGTAACGGCAATAGTACGGTTTGTTTTGCTGAAGTGTTCGGGAGATAATATGTCGTGAAGATGATACACTAATGGGCGCCCACTGAAAAAACTGGCAATGGCGCCGATAACGAGTGCTTTTTGCGTGTTAGCATAAATTAAATCATAGTCACGAGCAATTTTTGCAACTTTGTTAATTAAGGGTAATAGTTGAGCTAAACTTCCTAAACCTTGTAATAAAGTACTTTCTTTACGAACTTGAATCGCTTGGTTTGTAAGAATTTTTACAGGTATTTGATTTTTTTCAAGCAAGTCGCGAAATGAGCCGTCAGCGAATAACCCTACTAAGCAATTGTGACGATATGGTTTAGCTATATCTATTAAACATAATTCGGCACCGCCCGGTTTGCCACTTTGGTCTAAAAATAATATTTTCATATATAGGTAAAAGGCACGAGTATGTCGTGCCCTTACAATATCTTATTGTTTTACTGAGTTGTAATCAGTTACAAAATTTAAATGAAAAATTTACAGTAAAAAAATATTCTCCGTAGGATAGGCGTCTCGCCTGTCCTACAATATAGGCACGGACAGGCGGTTAGCTATCCTACGGTTTTTACTCTTTGTTTACGTCTATTAAACGAGAATTTTGCAACCTATCGAGCCATTTTTTGAAATAAACTTGGTTTGCCATTTGCTCATCCGGGTTTTGCGTATCGGCAGGATGAGGCATTAGTCCCAAAATTGTTGCACTCGTTACACAAAACATTGATTTTTGGAAACTTATACAAATTTGTACCCGCAGGTCATCTTCTCCTCTAAGACTTTTACGGTATTTTTCGTGGAGGTATTCAGGTAAGAAGTGCCGCATGTCCTGCATTAACAATGTTGGAGGAATACCGGCGCCACCTATGGGTAAAGGGTCTGCATATAAGGCGCCGTATTGAAAACGCGCTTGGTCGGCAGGTATTTGATAAGCTTGAGCGTTGTAAGAAACAGTACCAGGGAAAGGTGTTCCTCTGAAGAAAACTGCTTCAACATAGGGTATGGCTGTATCTGCTAAAAATGTTAAACCTAATGATTTAGGAAGAATGCTGTACTTTTTGCCTTTTATTTTGACTGAGTAAGTAATTGGCTTGCTAGCATCAAATACTAAACCGTCTTTAACATGCTTTACCACATCTGAAATTGTTTTAATCATTCCCATGTCATAATAGTCAGACAAGGAAAGAAAAATATCAGCCATGACGCGCCAAAATTGTCCCAACCCACTATAATACGCAGAAACGCGCAATTGTTCGGTTAGAAAATCTGGAAATAAGGTGTTTAAACCTAAAACCAAAGGGTTATTTTGAAATTTTGCTTGAATGACAGCGTTCGCTCGCTCTTGATACTCTGGTGTATCTAAATAACTATCCAAACCACCACCACCGTGCCAATACATTGCTTTCATGCAATATTCAGCGTATTCAAAGTTGATACGGTCGTGCCACCAATGACGAAATAGTTTTTTTCTATTAATATCACCGTTAAAGTATTTAAAGAAAGGAAAAAATACTAAAAATTGGTTTTCAGCTATGTAAATTAAGTTTTTAGAATATTCATCTAAAACTACACCGTAACTTTTGAGTATACCAACGACTTCCATTACATTTTCTGGTGTATCTGGAAGTAAACTCTCACCACTTTGTAATCTTTTAACATATTCAGCTAAAGGATAATTATCGAGTTTGTTTGTTGCTGTTACCATAGCTTTTCAAAAAAGGGGTAAGGTGTAGGGTGCGTGACGCGATCAACAATTTTTAAACAAAGCTAACCATTTGGTAGCGTCACGCACCTCACGGTCAGAAAGCATTAATCTTTAGTAATGGTTGCGACTACGTTTTGGGTGTTAACCATTGCAGTAGTAGTTGGTTCTGTCCAGTGTATTAACCATGAAGGTTGAATACCGAAAATGAGAATCAAAACTGCTAGCACAAAAGCTGGAAGTCGATCACTCCAGTAAACTCGTGGTAAATTCATTACTTGTGTAGATAATCTACCGAAGAACGCGCGGTTCATTAAAATCAGGAAGTAAACAGCTGTTAAACCTGTCCCAATCATTGATAATAAAGTTTGTATGGGGAATACAGCGAAACTTCCGCGAAAGATAATAAATTCGGAAATAAAGCCTACCATTCCGGGTATTCCAGAACTTGCCATTATCCCTATAACCATTAAGGTGCCAATTACTGGCATTCCACGTTCAGGGTTGAAGAGTCCTTTAACTACATCTAAGTCACGACTACCTGCTTTTTCATAAACAACCCCCACAAGCAAGAACAGTAATGCTGATATTAAACCGTGGCTTATCATTTGCAATACTGTTCCCAAAATACTCAATGGTGTTGCAGCAGCAGCGGCTAGCATTATATAACCCATGTGTCCAACTGAACTGTAGGCCACCATTTTCTTCATATCTTTCTGAGCTATGGCACAGGATGAACCGTATAAAACGCTTACTACTGCCCATGTCGCTAAAAACGGCGCCAGTGCTGTCCAAGCATCAGGCAACAAGTTCATCCCAAACCGCAGTAAGCCATAAGTACCTAGCTTTAATAATACTCCTGCTAGTAGTAATGATACTGGTGTCGAAGCTTCAACGTGAGCATCGGGTAGCCAAGTATGAAAAGGTACTAAAGGCATTTTGATACCAAAGCCGATTAAAATTCCTACCAGTAAAATGATTTGCGTTACGAGCGGTAAAGTCGTTGTATTTAAGCTATCAAGCGCAAAACTGTGAGAACCACCCAGCAGCACCATGCCAAGGAAACTTGCTAAAATCAAAATTCCTGATATAGCTGTGTATATCAAAAATTTAGTTGCTGCATAACCTCGACGTTGACCACCCCAAATTGCGATTAATAAATATAGGGGAATTAATTCAATTTCGTAAAACAGGAAAAACAACAGCAAGTCTTGCGATAAGAAGGCACCTGTAACTCCAATATTTAGCAATAAGAGTAGCGCATAATAAAATCGCGGTCGATTTATAGATTCATTAGTGCTGTAAATCGCAATGCACGTCAGCAGCGCGTTCAAAACTAACAGTGGTAAAGACAGCCCGTCTATACCAAGATTATAGTTCAAACCTAATGCATCTATCCAGGGAAAAGACTCAGCAAACTGCTGTGAGACATTGTGCGGATTGAATAAAACCGCTAAAAGAAGCGTCCACACAAAAGCAACGCTAGCAAAACCTAAAGCTATTTTTCGTGAAAGTTTTGGCGCCATTTCAATGGGCAAGAACCCAATTAATGCAGCACCGATGAAAGGTAATAGAAGTAAAACAGTGAGCATAATTAAAGTAGAAAGTGCTGAGTTCTGAGTGCTGAGTAGTGAGTTCTGAGTGCTGAGTACTAAGTGAAATTAACAATCGAGAGTTATAATCAAGAGTCAAAAGTTATAATCAAATAATTAATTATGACACTCAGCACTCAGCACTTAGCACTCATTACTTCTTAAAACGGTAGGTTATTAAGAAGACCTAATGACCAGCTAATGAAGAAACCTAATAGGCTAACTCCAATCATGATGGTCAGCATGTAACCTTGTGATTGACCGGATACGCTGTATTTCAAACCCTGTCCACTAAGTATTGCAGCAAACCCAACTAAGTTAACTAACCCATCAATGATGTAGCGGTCACTCCATGCTGATATTTTTGAAAGTATTGCTACTAAACTAACTATCGTTGATTTGTATATACGGTCGATGTAAAAGTCATACCCTAACAAGTCTTGTACGAATCGCCATGTCAGTACAGTTGAACGTGACCATGCTTTGTGTAGGTGAATTGTTGAGCCGATTAGTACTCCGAATGCGGTAGATGATACCAGTAACGATAATACTGTTAGATTTATACTTTCCCACGCTGGGAGTAAGTACCATTGTTGAAGCATTAATGGTACTAGTAAATTCAGTATTGTTAACGAAACCATTGGTACTGCCATTTGCCAGCCAACTTCCGGCGCCCGTCGGGTTTTCTGTTGCGGTTTACCCCAGAATACTAATCGAAACACTCGCGTCAAATTTAATGCAGTCAATCCATTGACCAACACTAATACTACAACTACCCACGGTGAAATAGTCGCTAAACCGTCTGCCCAAGATAGCATTGCCCAAAAACTACCAAGTGGCAACATCGTCACCATACTTGCCGCACCAACTACAAATGCCGTCGTTGTTGCTGGCATTCTTGACCATAGCCCACCCATTTCGGTTAAATCTTGGCTGCTGGTTGTGAAAATTACTGAACCAGAACTCATAAATAACAGCGCTTTGGCTATCGCATGAGTTAATAGCAGCATTAGCGCAACACCACCCTGTTCCATACCAACAGCTAAGAACACTAACCCCATATACGCACTCGTTGAATGGGACAACGCGCGTTTTATATCAGTTTGGGCAATTGAAACGAGTGTTGCACCAATTGCTGTCACTAAACCCATGACAACTAATGCATTTAATGCTATAGGTGAAAGCGCTAGTACTGGCTGAAGCTTGTAAAGTAAATAGGCGCCACCAGCAACAACCATCGAGTTTCGTAAGACCGATGCGGGGTTGGGACCTTCCATCGCTTCATCAAGCCAAAGGTGTAAGGGAAATTGCGCGCACTTACCCGCAGGCCCAGCAATTAAAGCTAGCCCTAGTAAAGTTGATACCACAGGAGATAGCTCTGCCGTTTGTGCCCACTCGTACAAGTCCGAAAAATTTAAACTGCCCGCCATTACAGAAAGCGTTACAACTGCCATTAAAAGTAGCAAGTCTCCAACCCGCTTCGTCCAAAACGCATCACGCGCGGCAGTTACAACGAGCGGTTGTGCGTACCAAAAGCCAACAAGTAGATACGTTGATAATGTCAAAACTTCCAAAAGCGCGTAACTTAAAAATAGTGAATCACTAATTGCTAAACCACTTAACGCTGCTTCAAAAAATCCCATTAAGGCAAAAAAACGCGCCAATGACCAGTCTTTTTCCATGTACCCTAGGGCATAAATTTGGGCGAGCAAACTTAACCAAGTAATTAATACTGATGCTCCAAGACTAATAGTCGAAATTTCAATTGCAAACGTTAAATCAAAATCCGCAGCTTTGAACCAAGTTATAAGCAAACTTTGCTGCTCACCGTTCCAAATCTCTCTAAAAATAAGTAAGCTGTGAACAAAAGCTAGCACCGTCATCAGCAAATTGAAATATGCCGCAGGTCTTGGGCCTGTGCGTCTCACTAATCCTATTGCCCAAGGTAGCGTTAATACCGCTCCACTTAAGCCATAGAAAGGAACGCACCAACTAGTTGATAGTAGAAATTGATTCATTTAAACTTCCTGACTTTTTTACCTTTATCTTTAACAATGCATCGCCAATGAAACTAAGTTAACTAAAAGCTATGTTCTAAAATTGTGTTCAATGGATGAATTATCTGAAATAGCTTGTTATTACTTAGATTTTGCCGGATTTATGTCAAAAATACTACTATGCTTCGCATAAATAAACATTTATCTTTCCGCGCTACAACTCAACAGAGCTAGGATTTTTCAAATAATAGAAACCTAACTTACATATCTCATAAATAACGCTTATACTTAGAATAAAAAATTACTAAGGGTTTGAATAAACAGCAAAAATTAGCACGAGTAAGCGACATGTACGTTACTCGGCTACCTCCTCACGGTAGATTTGCCACATCCACAGGACTAGTTAAGCTAACAATATAAAGAAATTATAATTCAGTTGGGACGGTTGATGGAATCCGTAGTCTGTGAAGACTCGAAATATACTCTATATAAGTAAGTTAAGTTTTTTAAAACCATTTTATTATAAAGTATTATAGTGATTTATCTTGTCAGGGGTGCCAACCTTTTCTATGCTTAAGAACGAGAGTGCTTTTTTAAGTGGGGTAAAATAAGCACCCCCGTCGAAAATTTCATCCATGTACAGAGTTGCGTAAATTTTTGTAGGAGTCAAGAGAAGTGCCAATTGCAGTTGGAATGATTGAAACTAAGGGTTTTCCGGCGGTTGTAGAGGCTGCGGATGCGATGGTTAAGGCTGCACGTGTAACCTTAGTTGGATACGAGAAAATCGGTAGCGCGCGCGTTACTGTGATAGTACGAGGTGACGTATCAGAAGTTCAAGCTTCGGTAGCCGCTGGAATTGAAGCCGCGCGTCGTGTCAACGGTGGTGAAGTTGTATCCACACACATTATTGCACGCCCACATGAGAACCTAGAGTATGTACTACCGATTCGGTACACCGAAGCGGTCGAACAATTCCGAACTTAGTTGATTTTGGGATGAAAGGATTTTGTCATCCAAAATCCTTTTATCCCATGCGCGTTAATTTTCACAACGTTATTCATAGACGGTTAAGGATAAAAAAATGTCAATTGCAGTCGGAATGGTAGAAACACTGGGGTTTCCAGCAGTAGTAGAAGCTGCTGATGCGATGGTAAAAGCCGCGCGTGTAACTTTGGTTGGATATGAGAAAATTGGAAGCGGACGTGTAACGGTAATAGTCCGTGGAGATGTATCGGAAGTGCAAGCCTCTGTAGCAGCAGGCGTTGAAAATGTGAAGCGCGTTAATGGTGGACAAGTTTTGTCTACACACATTATTGCTCGTCCTCACGAAAACTTAGAGTACGTTTTACCTATTCGCTATACCGAAGATGTAGAACAGTTCCGCGAAAACGTTAACGCTATTCGTCCTTTCGGAAGAAGACCATAGTTAAATAGTCCTTTCTACTCATAATGCAAATAGCCAAGGTTCGCGGCACAGTAGTTAGTACCCAAAAAGACCCAAGTCTTCGAGGTGTGAAACTACTGTTGTTACAATTTGTTGACGAAGATGGACAACTCTTGCAATCGTATGAAGTGGCTTCTGATAGCGTTGGTGCAGGAGTTGATGAGTGGGTACTAGTTAGTCGAGGTAGTGCCGCACGTCAAATTCAAGGTTCCCAAGAGCGTCCTTTAGATGCAGCAGTTATTGCGATCATCGACACAGTTCATGTCGAAGACCGCGTTATCTATAGCAAAAAAGACCAATATCGATAAGACAAATCAAGTTAGGAGTATAAAGTGCTGAGTGCTGAGTGCTGAGTGAGCCGTGCTAGTTAGGAGTTAAGATTTAGGTGTTAGGTGTTAAAAGCTTATTGACTTGCAACTTATAACTCATAATTCAGAACTGTATAATTAATAACTCATAACTCGTATAGACGTGATGAATCACGTCTCTACTCATAACTTACAACTCATAGCTCAATTTTTGGAGGCACAAAGTAATGGCAGTCCGCAGTGTGTTGGAGGCGGCACCCCCAACCCCGTGGTCAAGGAATCTGGCTGAACCAAACATCGATGCAACGGCGTTTGTACATTCCTTTTCTCATATCATCGGGGACGTAGAAATAGGCGCCAACGTAATTATTGCACCAGGTACTTCGGTTCGAGCCGACGAAGGGACACCATTTTATATAGGCGAAAATACGAATCTCCAAGATGGTGTAGTTATACACGGCTTGGCACAAGGTCGCGTAATTGGCGACAACAAAAAAGAGTATTCAGTATGGGTAGGAAAAGATACCTGTATTACCCACATGGCACTGATTCACGGGCCTTGCTATGTAGGAAATAATTGTTTTATAGGTTTTCGTTCAACGGTATTCAACGCCAGAATTGGGGACGGTTGTATCATAATGATGCACGCGCTGATTCAGGACGTAGAAATTCCGCCAGGTAAGTATGTACCATCTGGTGCAATAATTACTAGCCAGCAGCAAGCTGACCGTCTGCCAGATGTGCAGGGTACTGATAAAGAGTTTGCACACCATGTAGTTGGTATCAATCAAGCTCTGCGTGCTGGTTATATTTGTGCTGCGGACAACAAGTGTATCGCGTCGATTCGGAATGAGTCAGCAAAGTCTCACTCGGATCAAAATAACGGTTTTAGTTTTGCTTTTGAGGGGAATAAAGAGGTGTTAGGTAATAGATTGGGTGCCGAAACAGTAGAACAGTTACGCTACTTGTTGGAGCAGGGATTTAAGATTGGAACCGAGCATGTAGACCAGCGTCGTTTTCGCACTGGTTCATGGGCTTCTTGTCAGCCGATTGAGGCGCGTTCGCTTTCTGATGCGATTGCTGCATTAGAGTCGTGTTTAGTCGAACACAGCGGTGAGTACGTTCGTTTGTTTGGTATTGATAAGGGTAAACGGCGAGTTCTGGAGACAATAATTCAGCGTCCTGACGGTGTAGTAGCACCTATAGCAACAACGACTGGATTTAAGGCGCCTTCTAGCAATAGCTACGGTAGCAGTAATCATAGTTATGCTAGCAATGTTAGTAATACTTACGGTTCAGCAAGCTCCAGTTACAGCAACGGTAACAGTAACGGTAGCGGTCGAATCAGTAGTGAAACTGTTGAACAAATTCGTTCGCTACTTGCAGGTGGATATCGAATTGGTACTGAACATGTAGATGAAAGACGTTTTCGTACAGGTTCTTGGCAAAGTTGTCAACCGATAGAATCAACTTCTGCAAACGATGTCATTTCTGCCTTAGAAGATTGCATGGTCAATCACCAAGGTGAGTACGTGCGTCTGATTGGTATTGATGCCAAAGCAAAGCGTCGCGTCCTTGAAACAATAATTCAGCGTCCTAACGGTTCAACTGCACCAAGCAGTAATGGCGCCACGAAGTCGTTTGCAGCTAAAGAACCAGCTAGTTCAAGTTATGCTCCGAGCTATTCTTCTTCACAGTCACGGAGCAACTCGTCAAGTGGAAGCGCGCGCTTAAGTCCAGAGGTTATGGATCACCTGCGTCAACTAACTGCTGGTGGGTATAAAATTAGCGCTGAACACGTAGACCAACGCCGTTTCCGTACAGGTTCGTGGCAAAGCTGTGGTCAAATTCAGGCAAAATCAGAACGCGATGCAGCAGCTGCACTCGAAGGATTCCTTTCCGAATACCCAGGTGAGTACGTGCGCTTAATTGGTATTGACCCCGTAGCAAAGCGCCGCATCCTAGAATTAATCATCCAACGTCCATAATAGTGCTGAGTAGAAAGTGCTGAGTGTTGGCTATAAATCAAGTTGCACTCAGCACTCAGCACTCATCACTCAGCACTCATCACTTATTAATTTTGGTAACGATTTTTTATGTCAGTGCCGCCACTGCTGCGTCTTGGCAGTAGCTTTGAATCTTATATTGGTGGCGAGGTGATAGTTCATCCAAGCGCAGTCATTGCACCTGGTGTGATACTCTTTGCAGCTCCAAATAGCAAAATTATTATCGGTGCTGGGGTATGTATTGGTATGGGTTCAATAATCCAAGTTGATACTGGTATCCTTGAAATTGAAGCTGGAGCAAGCTTGGGCGCCGGTTTTTTGATGGTTGGTTCCGGTAAAATCGGTGCCAATGCCTGTATTGGTGCAGCAACAACTGTTTTCAATTGTTCGGTTTCTTCTGGACAAGTTGTGGCGCCAGGTTCAATGTTAGGAGATAAAGGTCGCAACACTATTGATATTGAAACTGCCACCCCTACTCAGTCTAACCCCACTGAAAGCAGAACATCTACACAACAGGAGCAAGAAATAACACAACTTCCACCTGAAGACGACCTATGGGCGCCTAATACTAATAACAGTAGTAGCTACAATAACTACAGTCAAAATGGATATAATTCTTCGGGTAGAATAAAGCAGCCAATTACTGGTTTGAGTTCAACTTCACCAGATTTGAACCCAAGTACGGTTCCACCACAGACAAACGATAGCGTCCGTTCCGTTGCCCAAGCATCAGATAGTTCTATCCAGCAGACGCCTAACCTTGACCCAAATAGTCTTGGTACTCATATTTCTGGACAAACAAGTATCCAGCGACTGCTAGTCACTTTATTTCCCCATCGGCAAGCATTAAATAAACCTTTGCTAGATGACGACGAGTCGGAATAAGTGTTACTTGTTAAGTAAGTAGTTATTATTATTCTTAACATCGACCTAAAATCGACCAATTAATTTGTTACCAATGACACCTACTTACTTAATTATCAAGTCGAGTATCCCGGAGAAATAAAGATGGAGGCATATAATCAACGCTCGATTGGCACAAATCAGGCATCGCCTCGACGAGATTTACTCAAGGATACAGCCTTGGGAATGGTATCAACACGCAGTTTCCCAGCTATCGTTGGTACAGCGGATATGATGCTAAAGTCGGCTGGTGTACATTTAATTGGTTATGAAAAAATCGGTGATGGTCACTGCACTGCTGTTATCCGAGGTGGAATAGCCGATATTCGTCTCGCTGTTCAAAGCGGTGAAGATACTGCTAAACAATTCAATGAATTTGTATCCAGTTTAGTTATTCCCCGTCCTTTTCCTAACTTAGAAGTTATATTGCCAATTAATAGTCGTTTGAGTCAGCTTGCACAGGAAAGTTCCTACAGTCGCTTAAGTAATCTTGCTATTGGTCTCGTCGAAACGCGCGGTTTTCCCGCACTAGTTGGCGCCGCTGATGCGATGCTCAAAGCTGCTGATGTTCAATTAGCTGCTTATGAGAAAATTGGGGCTGGGTTGTGTACCGCAATAATTCGCGGTTCAGTAGCAAATGTCGCTGTTGCCGTCGAAGCTGGAATGAATGAAGCTGAACGTATTGGTGAACTCAATGCAGTAATGATTATTCCTCGACCACTCGATGAACTCGAACAAACACTGCCTGTTGCTTCTTGTTGGGTCGAACAACGTCAGCCTATCAACATACCACTTAATATCAGACAGCCAGTTGCAGAAACCGAAGACTTGCCCGACCTAGCAAAACTTCCAATGAAAATCACCGAAGAATTGTAAAGACTACGGGCACCTACATATTATTACCGTGTAAAAAAAACGTTGTACACACCTAGTAGATTCGAGGTCAGTACAACGCTTGCATACTATCCCCCAAGATTGATTCCTTTCAGGTGTGCAACGTTACACACAGAGTTCCTGGGCGGGTTCACTCAAATTCAATTTCTTTGAATTTAGAAAGTGATATTCCGTCGAGGTTGCTGTGGCTGGAAGGCATCTTACGCTTTACTTGTTTTTTGATAATAACCGTTCTATTTCATAAATGAAATACCAATATTTTGATAAATTGCATAAATTAAAATCTATAATAAATTTAATATTATATATGAACATCATATATAAATATCATAGACCTCTATCTATGGTTAGAAAAAACTCAGATTTGTCGTGGTTCTTCTGCACTATTTATTAGTGTTCTGTGATACTAGAGTTATATAGTGATGTCAATTGAGCTGTAAGATTACTCGATATGGTTGTTAAATGGTTAATTGAAAGATTAGTCACGCTGACAACCTGAGTAATTATGCTTTCTCAATCCGGAATTGCTACTTGCTATATCGTATGAATTGCTATTAGAGGAGAACAACCTTTGAACCAAGCGACCCTACACCAGTTAAAGGTGTTCGAGGCAGCGGCACGTCATGGCAGCTTTACCCGCGCCGCTGAAGAATTGTTTTTGACGCAGCCGACTGTTTCAATGCAAATTAAGCAGCTCACTAAGTCGGTTGGGTTGCCGCTATTTGAGCAGGTTGGTAAACGTCTGTATTTGACTGAGGCAGGAAGGGAATTATTTGCAACTTGCCGTCAAATTTTTGAGACCATAGCCCAGTTTGAGATGAAGGTCGCAGACCTAAAAGGACTAAAGCAAGGGCAATTACGCTTGGCTGTGATTACAACTGCGAAGTATTTTATACCGCGCCTACTCGGACCATTTTGTCAATTGTACCCAGGTATAGATATTGCATTGCAGGTGACAAATCACGAAGGTATTCTCGAACGCATGAGCGCGAATATGGATGATTTGTATATTCTTAGCCAAGTACCTGAACATCTTGATGTCAATTATCAAGCGTTTTTGGAAAATCCGATGGTTGTTGTGGCGCCCCAGAATCATCGGCTTGCTTTAGAAAAAAACATTTCCATCCAGCAGTTAGAGGACGAACCGTTTATCATGCGTGAACCTGGTTCGGGTACTCGTCGTGCGATCCAGAAGCTATTTGACGAATATGGTATCACCGTGAAAGTCAAGCTAGAGTTAGGAAGTAACGAAGCCATCAAACAAGCAATTGCAGGTGGTTTAGGAATATCAGTGCTATCACGTCACACCTTACTACCATCAGTCGGAGATTTGACGATTTTGGATGTCGAACATTTCCCCATCAAACGTGATTGGTATATGGTTTATCCCAATGGTAAACAGCTTTCGATTGTCGCGCGCACTTATTGCGAGTACATGCTGGATGCTGCTAAACAGTTTGGTGAAAAAGCTGCTGGAGTTTATGCCGAAGTCGAAAGGTAGAAGTTCGCTTTGGTTTTTCCTAAACTATAAGTACGCACTTTCAATACAGTTGCGGATGGCGCCACTTTTTTCTGCATAAAGGCGATAATCGTTTTTATGTAGAGAAGCAAAAAATAGGAACGTCATCCAAGCACTGTGGAATAACTGTGGAATAACAGAAAAACTGGAAGTTACTTACCAGCGAGGAAATATTAGTGGTTAATTCTGAGGCGCCTTCGTCAAGCAAAATTGTAGAAACTGAGATAACTGATGTTACAGTTTATACAAATAAAGCTTTAGTTATACGTCGAGGAATCATTGAACTATCGGGAGAGGAGCGCGAATTAGTTATTAGTCATGTACCAGTTACACTTGACCCCGAATCAGTACGAGTAGGTGGTCGAGGTCGAGTTGCGGTACGTGTTGGTACTGTAAACGTCGAACATCAATACAATTTAGAACCGCAAGAAGCGCGCGTTGCCCAAATTACGACTCATATTGAGCAGCTAGAATCAGAAATGAGTTATTTGCAAGCGCAAATCGACGGTTTATCACTGCAAGCGCGATTTATTGAAGGATTGCGGGAAAAAACAGAAAGACCGTTTGCTCAAAGTTTATCGCGTAAAAATCTTAGTCTTAGTGAAACTCTAGATTTTGTCAATTTTCTTGGCAGTCAATATACTGAGTATGGCATCGCTACAAGAGACAGCCAAAACCGGAAACAAGAAATTGATAAAGAATTACAAGCTTTAAAACAGCAACTTCGACAAATTCAAACGCCGCAACATGCAGAAAGTTTTAAACTTACAGTAGACATTGAGCCTGTGGGTGCTGGAGAATTTGAGATTGAAGTAACTTATATAGTTGAGCGTGCTGCGTGGAAACCTTTGTATGACGTGCGCGTTAATAGTACTGCTAAAACTCTTAACCTTAGTTATTTAGCCGAAGTTACACAAAACACAGGTGAAGATTGGAATAATGTGGTGCTAACCTTATCGACAGCGAAACCAGGACTTGGGACACTGCCACCAAAATTAGAACCTTGGTACATAGGAATACTCGAACCACCACCAGTTCCTAGTCCAGCAATGATGCAGGAGAGTGCTAGACGAGTACGACGGCGCCGTGGCTACAGTTCAGAATTT
>NZ_JBXXZH010000141.1:0-24584 GCF_059640475.1 Calothrix sp. CBUCES-K 9914 | reverse complement strand
CTACCGTACAAGCTACAAAATATTTGAGTTCGCGCATATTAGCCCTCTTTTATCACTATCTCGCTCCTGCCATTCACATATTTTATTACTCCCTGTTCGCATTCTACTTATTATTGCTGATCGACTATGTAACACATCCGAGTCATGGAGAAGATGGTTATATTTTGGAAGTTTTTAACGCAGTGGGAGATTCTATAGCTGTTTTTACAGTTCCAATATCAGCAGTGTCTAAGCTGCCTAGTAATGCTGTGTTAGCAGTGCGTTCTTTAGTGGAAACTGTTGGCTAAAATGATCGTTCAGCCAATTACCTACTAAAATATAAGGCGCCCGCATTTATGGAATGAACGTCGTATTGGGCGCCCCAAGACTGTTAGTGACTCATATTTGATGCGTTTGAAAGAACTGGCAAGTCATAGTCATTCCTTTAATAGTTGTATGTTGGCTTGACATAGTGAAGTCAATCTACAATTAACAACACAATATTATGATTGTAAGTTTGGCTCGGTAATCCACTGAACAAGTTGAATAACAACGCCGTTTGGGTCTTGTACCTGAAAAAATCTCTCGCCCCAAGGTTCTGTTTCGATTGGTGTTATAATTGGTGCCCCTTCTTTTTGTAATCGGCTATATTCGCTATCGATGTCATCCACGACGAAGACAATTAGCAAACCATCTGCTCGATGTCCACGCATATGGGTTGGCTTAAAGGTTTTTAGCCCAGTTTGAAGGAAAATAAGGTTGAAACCAGCATCTTGCCTAGAGAGTGACACAAACCCGTCGGCTGACATCTCTTCATTGAAGCCAAAGTGTTTCTTGACAAAGGCGCCTGATGCCGTAACATCATCCACGTTAAGTGAGATGGCTGAAGAAGTAATTTGCATTTTAAACTCATGAGTGTGGGACAGCGAACAAAAAAGTTTTTAGTCCTCCAAAACTTCTGTATTATCACTTTCAAGATTTTTTATTAAACCAATAAGCTCATCTGGTTGAGTTGGTTAGCGATGAGCAGTAATTTTTATGATTTTATCAACCTAAAAAATTCTATATTACAATGTAACACACAAAAATCAAGTTCGATCAAAAATATCGAAAAACACTTGGGCAGAACCAGATATTTAGTATGTATTAGGAGGCAACGATTATACATCAGTCTTAGGGCTGATATATATACTTAATCTCAAATCTCTGTGTAGAGACGCGATTAATCGCGTCTCTACGTGTCTCTGTGGTAAAAAGAATAAATTGCTGCACAGGCATTCCGACCTGTGCTACGTGCCCACTGCGGGAATTGTGTTGTAAGTAGGTAGGCGACGGACGAACGAGAGATACATCGGTGTCCACCTCGTCTACATGCATTTTTTTATTACTCATAGGTACAAGCTTTCAATCCTTTGATGTTAATAACGGCAAACGATACCAACCAAAAATGGCTAATGCGATAAGCAAGCAACCAAACTGTATAAGCACCTGTTCAACATTCAGTAACTCGGTCATAACGCCAGCCAGTAACAAGCCAAAAGGACCACCAATAAAGTTAATAGCATTAAATGATGTAAAAACTTTTCCCGCTATCGTTTCTGGTGTAACTTCAAGCAAAATTGTCTGGGACAAAGGATTACCCGCTCCCAATAACAAGCCAGCTAAACCTGTGGATAATATGACTTGGTACTGCTCAGTGGCAAAGGCGCCAAGCATAATAGAACCTCCTGTTAAAAGTAACCCACCATAATAAATCGTTGAACGAGAAAAGTTATGATAAAGCAGTGAGAAAGATGTTGCACCAATTGTTGCCGCTAACCCAAATACTGATAAACTAATGCCAAGTAATGTATTGCTACCAAACTTACTCGTTGCCAACACAGGTTGAAGCAAGCTCAAAAATGGCAAGATGACAAAATTTGCAACCATACCAACAATTGCTAAAGTTCTAATTTGAGGGTGCTTAAAGATAAACTTTATACCTGATAGTGCAGCATCTTCGGCGCCTCTTAACGTTTGAACTCGTCTTGGTATCGCAATCAAAAATATGCCCGCACAGAGTAAGAAAGTAGCGGCATTAATAAAAAAGGTATTGATGATTCCAGTAGCACTAATCAAACCAACACCAATAATTGGACCAAGAAAATCAGCCCCGTTTTCAAGTCCCCCTCGCCATGAGTTGATTTTTTCCAATGATTTGCCAGATAAAGAAGCCAAACTTGGTACTAATGTTTGTCTGGCTGATGTTCCTGTTGGGTCAAACAGCGCTCCTAAAAATACCAAGAGAAAAATCAATAATGGAGAAACTTCATCATAATAAATAAAAGCCAATGGTAAGGCGAGAACAGAAAAAAAACTCAGTATATCTGATGTCACGCTTGTATTCCAGGCGCCAAATTTATCAATCGCGCGTCCACCGACAATAGCAGCCAATACTATCGGGATGATGTTGCCAACACTGGCAATTCCAGCAACTAAAGGAGAATGAGTATATTGTAATACTAGTATAGGAATTGCAACAGCCGCGATTTGATTGCCCAATAAGGACAATGATTCCGCAGCGATTAAGGCAGTTATTGGTATTGAACGGATATTAGCTTCCATCAAGAGCTTCTGTTATTGATTGTTTAGTTAGCCTACTCAAAATATCTACTTTCTATTGTATCACGAATGTAGTATAATATATTAAACGGAGCAATCGTGATCCTAAAACTGTCCGAAGTATTGGTTACCACTAAAGGAGTAAAAATATTGATTACAGATGATTCCCTAGAAAGATGTTTTATGGCTTAGGCTTTGGTTTCATAAAGTTTTCCTTAATAGCAAAACCTAATTTCTGCAAAATCCGAAATGAAGCGTGATTTTCCTTCTTCGCATACGCCAAAACTCGTTGATAACCCAAATCTTCCATAACATAGCGCAAAAATTCTGTTGTCGCTTCTGTGGCATAACCTTTACCCTCGCGTTCGGTCAAACCCTAACAATTCTGCAAATTATTGGCGCCGTACTTATTGTTGTTGCTATCACTTGGATGCAGATCAAAACCACAAAACCTTAATATCAGTTCCTGGCTATTCCAAAAGAGAGTAGAAACTATCAGCACATTTGCTATTATAGGGGACTGTGGCTTGATTCAGACTCATCCGGTTATCCAAATGAAGCCGTTCAAAATATTTCCTGTCCTTTGCTAATTGTGAGAGGTGATAGTGATCATCTCTTATCGAAAGAAGCAGCCGTTGAATTATCGGAGTTAGTCAATAATTCAATGTTATTAAAAATTCCGTTTGCAGGGCACGTCGTAGTTGAGGAGCAAAAATAAATTTTTTATGAACAGTTTAAACGAGTTTTTTAGAACTAAATAATTCTACGGGTGTGTTGATGAGTTTCCATGAATAATAAGGAGGATAAACCAATGCCTGAGTTTACAGACAAGATAGCCATAGTTACTGGTGCCGCAACAGGTCTTGGCGAAGCTATTGCTGTTAAGCTGTATGAAAACGGCGCCCGCCATATATTTATCCTTTGTTGGTAAAGAACGTGGTCCAAAAGCAGGCGCCTTACTTTCCTACCTAGATAAATCCTTTGTTATTTCTAGGCTACAAAATATAGTTAAACGGTAATTACACTCCAAACGGTTAATAATTAAACTTTATGAATGTTCAAACAGCATACGACAATTGGTCAGCTACATACGATGCTGATGCAAACTTAACGCGCGACCTAGATGAAGTAGTCACTAGAGAAACTGTGATGGGTTTGAGGTGTAAATCAGTAATTGAAATTGGCTGTGGCACAGGTAAAAATACGTTGATGCTTTCACAAATTGCTGAAAAAGTTTATGCCATTGACTTTTCAGCACAGATGCTCGAAAAAGCTAAAGAGAAAGTTAATTCAGATAACGTAATATTTATCACAGGAAATATCACGGAGAAATGGGATTGTAGTAATGAGTCTGCTGATTTAATAACTTGCAATCTAGTTTTAGAACACATAGAAGACTTGTCATTTGTATTTTCAGAAGCATTCCGTATATTAGTTAAAGGGGGATATTTATTTATCTCTGAACTCCATCCATTTAGACAATATCAAGGAACGCAAGCTAATTTTAAACAAGATAAAGAGGTGGTTAAAATACCAGCATTTGTGCATAACATCTCAGATTTTTTAAACGAGGCAAAAAATCATGGTTTTATACTTGAAAATTTCAAAGAGCGCTGGCATCAACAAGACCAAAATAAACCACCTAGACTTGTATCCTTCCTGTTTAAAAAGATTAACAACGGATGATGAACAGATGTAACGGATGGTTAATTTTGAACTGTAGGGTGGAATGTCACTGACTTAAGCATTTTGAGGCGCCAATAAATTGGGGTAGGGTGCGTGAAAGCTATTACTATCAAGCAATGTAACGCCAAATACAGTGCTTTCACGCACCATTAATACGTTAAGTAAGTGCCATTCAACTGTAGGGTGCGTGACGCTACCAGCACTGTGCTTCGTTTTAAAATTTTAGTAGCGTCACGCACCCTACTTTTGTTTGTAATTAATAAATTATCCGTTACATCCGTTGTATCCGTTGCTAATCAACCCACAAATTTAATGACATAGACCACTACACCTACTGATAGCTGCTAGCTTGACGAGTAAACATTAAATGATACTGTCCCTCTAACCTCATTAATTCATCATGAGTTCCCATCTCAATAATTTGACCTTGTTCTAAAACAACTATTCGGTCGGCGAGTTTTGCTAAAGCAAGACGATGGCTGACTATTACCGCAATTCTCCCTTTTGCCAAAGTGCGGAAAATTTCATAAATTTCATTTTCAGTTTTTGGGTCTAGGTTAGCTGTTGGTTCGTCGAGTATGAGTAACTCGGCATGAGATAATCGTAGTAAAGCACGAGCAATAGATAAACGTTGCCATTGTCCCCCTGATAAGTCAACCCCACCTTCAAGTTGTTTACCTAAAAGAGTTTCTAGACCGTTTTCCAATTTATCGATTACCTTGGTCATGCCCGTTTCAGCTATAGCTTCGGTGATAGCAGTATGATTTTCTATATCTGGAAGATGCCCAAAGCCAATATTTTCTCGAACAGTGGTAGGAAAGCGAGCATAATCTTGCATGACAACGGCGATGCGTTTGCGTAGTTCTTCGACGCTAAAGTCTCTTAAATCCTGATTATTCCAAATAATTTTACCTCCACTGGGGTCGTATAAACGACATAATAATTTCGCTAAAGTTGTCTTTCCGGCGCCGTTTTCACCGACCAGCACAATCATCTCGTTTGGTTTAATCGTCAAATTAATGTCGCGCAAAATTTGACGTTCGCTATTTGGGTAACTGAAAGATAGGTTTTGAATTTGAATTCCTTCCGAGAGAAGTGGAGAATGAGGAATAGGAGTTAGAAAGTTTTTGGTTTGTGGAGATAATCTTGGTTTTAACTCTAAAAGTTGAAAAATGGGGGTAGTGGCTAGAGAAACGTCATATAATTCTCCACCACCATCAATGAGGAACATTAAACTGCGACGTACTTGTAAAATCACGCCGCTATATAAAGCCAAATCTCCAAGAGTATTTTTTTTAGCTAATACTCCAAAAACTATATATACATAAGGTAGTGCAACACCTAGACCACTGAGTAATGACCAAGCAAAAATTTCTTTACTTCCGCGACGACGAATTTTTTCCATCGCTGTAAACATAGTTTTAAAAAGCCCTTTCCATCGTTCTAATAGTAAATTTTGGAGATGAAATAAACGCAACTCTTTAGCATAAGCCTCCCCACTTAGCATCATCTTGTATAAATTCATTTCACGCACGATGGGAGCTTGGGTTTTTTCTGCTCTCCAACTGAGTTTGCGATATTTCATATCTACATACAGAGCAGGAGTTGCACAACTAAATAAAATCAACGGAACCCACCAAACAAGGTAAGCAGACAGCAAGACAGCAGGAACAAAAATAAAAAAGCCTTGCAATGTTTGAACTAATCTAAAAGAAAGTTCTTTAAGTCGCAAAACACCTTTTTCTGTTAACTGAACTATGTTGAGCAAATCAGGTGATTCAAATAATGCAATGTCCTGAAAGTTGGCAATTTTATCTAGCACCATCAGTTCGACAAAACCCTGAACTCTATCTGCTAAAGTGGCAAAGAAAAAACTGGTAATAGTTCCTACAGAATCAGCAAATAAATTTAGCACTAGTAAAAATACTATGCTGTAAAGTAAAGAAGAGTGAGAAGTAACTAGATAAACTGGATTTTCTACTGTTTGAGTGCTTAGAATCTTGATAATATCATCAATGATCAACTTGTTCAGCCAAACAACTATACTTGGTATTGCTCCTGCAAATAATGTTAAAATTGTTACATAACGTAGCTCACGTGGAGCAGCCTGCATCACCATAACCACACTACGGTGAAATGCCTGGAAGGTCGTTGATTGTGTGACTTTCATGTTACGTATTTTTCGTTCTTAGGATAAAAGCACAAATGCCCCTAATGCTTCTGTGAAGGCACAAAAGCTATATACCCAAAACTTGGGATGATTATTTGTTGAAGTAGCTAATTACTCAGATTTCTTTTCGTGGGAATTATTTACCTGCTCTTAAATAAAGGGGAAAAATTTTAGTCTCTACAATGTAACATAGCATTTCAATATATTACATCTAACTTCAGGTGGTAGACTTATGCGTAAGTTTTCTGAGATGATATAAACAGTAGAAAGGTGGTCAACTTTTACGCGCATTAGCTAGTGCCGCAAGCTTAAGCACTTCGAGGCGCCTTGGTAAATGCTCCTTTACCTAGGTTCCAACGCGCGGGCGGCACCTGCTCATGATATATCATTTCCAAGTTACAAATAAGCATCTATACATGGGTTCTACTGAAAATGGAAGTTACGATGATTACATAGACCAACTTTATTCAGACAATCGCCCGAATATAAGGACGGGCAAGGATGCCCGTTCCACAAGATAATGAATTTAATTTCTCCACAATCAGATTTTTGATTTTTCTTTATGTGCAGCCTCAGATTCTTGGAAACGCTTCATGTCAACATTAAACCCATGTTCGCCAAGAATTTCATTTGTGAACTCAATTGGAAACCCATAAGTATCATAGAGACGGAACGCAATTTCACCTTCAAGAACTTTTTGTCCTATACTTTGAAGGCGCCCTATCTGCTTCATTATAATTTTTATCCCTTTTTCAAGTGTCTTTTCAAAACGCTCTTTCTCCAAAGTTAACTCGGTACGAATAATCTGACTATTGGTTTTTAACTCCGGATATTGATTAGCATACTCAGAAATAACTACATCCGAAATTGCCACCCAGTCCTTAGCTTTAACACCTAAAACTTCGCAGTAACGGATAGCTCGACGAATTAAACGCCTCAACACATATCCCTGTCGCTGATTAGAGGGCTTTACCCCCAATTCATCACCAATAATAAAAGTTGAAGTACGGATATGATCAGCTAGCACTCGAAGTGCTTTTAGTAATCTTGGGTTATTATATATTTCCTCCTCTGTTTTTCCTGACGCTTGAATAATACGATTAACAATAGGGCGAAAAGAGGTAGTTTCATAAACACTCTCGACACCATTCAACACTGCTAATGTTCGCTCAACTCCCATTCCAGTGTCAACGTTTTTGCGTGGCAGATCAAATACCTGATTTCCCCGTCGCTCATATGACATGAAGACATTATTCCATACCTCAAAAAATCTTCTGCAACCGCATAAACCAGGCTTACACTTATCAGTTCCCCTAGCACATGGTTCACATGTTCTATCAATAAAAATTTCAGTGTCTAGACCACATAGTCCTTCAGAACCTACTGCCCACCAATTATCTTCTACACCTAGAAAAATAATTCTATCTTTTGGTATGCCGAGAGATTGCCAAATACTAGCAGACTCCTCATCACGCGGCGCCTCCTGATTACCCTCGAACACCGTAACCCAAATTAGATTCTGTGGAATAGCGAGTAAATCTTCTCTTGTCAGAAATTCGTAGCTCCAGCGGATTGAGTCTTGTTTGTAATAATCACCAAGTGACCAATTTCCAAGCATCTCAAAAAAGGTAAGATGCGTCAAATCACCTACCTCTTCAATATCGTTAGTACGGACACATTTCTGACAGTCTGTTAGTCGTGTACCAGCAACATGCTCACGACCTAGCAAGTAAGGAATCAGTGGATGCATCCCAGCAGTGGTAAACAAAACGGAACTATCTCCATCAGGAATAAGCGAAGCACTTGGAATTACAGTGTGATTGCGCTCTTTGAAAAAGTTGAGGTACTTTGAGCGCAATTCAACCGTAGAAATCTTGCGAGGTTGGAGTTTTTTACCTTGAATCATGACATCCTTAACGTATTGTCGTATATGGTATTTTTTTTGATAGTACATAAGTGCAAGAAAGGCGCCTTTCTGCTCTTTGTGTTAATTCATCCTCAAAAACAGGAAGCGCTTTAGACAAAAGTCAGAGAAAGCGAATCCTGTTTATCAAGGACTTTTTAAAATTGTAACACAATTATATTACATATACTACAAAAACTGAATTGGAAGCGCTTACTAATTTTCAAGGATATAGAAGCGTGAATAATCGGGTCTTGCACATCCTGAAATTAAATAAAATCATCCTCCTTAAGATATATTTTTTATGTCTTGTCTAAAATGCACTATTAATTGCATGGCTATGGTTAAAAGAAGTACCTACGCCAATCTCACTACTTGGTGGCGCCATTGTATTCTTTGGCGTAATGCTTGTTAATAAACGTTCCACGTAAAACAATACGGCACTAGCCATTTAATCTAAAGTATAATATGAAGTGGTTATTCATCTGCGTTACTTATGCCTAGACAAGATGAGCCGCCAATTGTCGATTTGGCCAAACTGCCTAACCCTGTTTTTAGAAATTATCCTATCCTTTCAAGTGAGCAATCGTCTTGGAATGATATGTTTTTTGCCCATTATCATCATCCCGCTCATGAAAGTCCAGAGCATCAGTGGACACAGCATCTCATTGGCATTACAAGTGTCGAACATTCGGTTGAGTCAAAGCATCGGTTAGATAGTCAGTTTCAAACAAATTACTGTAAACCTAATGAGATACTAATTATTCCTGCTGGAGTTAGTTATTCAGGTATTTGGCATGAAGCAGGCGAATTTTCTTTGCTAAGTTTATCTCCCAAACTCTTTGATTGCATCGCATATCAATCTTTTCAAGTTAAGCAAATAGAACTTATTCCACAATTAGCTGTAACCGATCCGTTTATTCAGCAGATTGGACTTGCGCTGAAAGAAGATGTTAAAGCAGGACATCCGGCTGGTAAATTATTTGGTGAATCTTTAACAACCGCACTAATAGTTCACTTACTCAAAGATTATTCAGTTTGGCAACCAAAGGAAATATCTAACGTTAGCAATGGTTTATCTAAACAGCAATTAGAAAAAGTTTTGGACTACATTCACGCTCATATTAGCCAAGACACTACTTTGTCAGATATTGCTGAAGTGCTAAATATCAGTCAATATCATTTTTGCCGTCTATTTAAACAATCAATAGGTATAGCTCCACACCAGTACGTTACTCAGTGTCGTATTGCTAAAGCCAAGGAGTTGTTGCTCAAAAGCAAATTAACAATTACAGAAATTGCTTTTGAAGTAGGCTTTAGTAACCATAGCTCGTTTACGAGACTTTTTCATCAGTATGTTGGTGTAACGCCTAAGACATTCAGAAATTTATAATGAAATTTATAATTCTGAAAAAATAAGATAAAAACAAGACCATAGCAAGATTCGCACAGTTTGAGCAAAACTAGTCAAGCTTTCACTTCTGGGTATCGCTACACTCTACGTATTGATACATTGAGGTAACAAAGTGCATTGCTATGCACGCTATGAACCTCAGTATGTCATTGTAGTTTGGAGGAATACTAATGAGTAGCATTACAGTAAATCGCGATTTAGTAAGTTTTATAAATGTTTTTACTGTTGAACCAACGAAACAACAAGCACTAATAGATCGATTAAAGCTTCATGCGGAAACTTTGGTAAGTAAGCAACCCGGTTTTATTTCAGCTAAAGGTTATTGTAGTTTAGATGGGACTAGAGTAGTTAACTATGTGCATTGGACTAGTGTTGAAGCAAGTAAAGCCATACACAAAAATCCAGATATTTCTGCTGCTTTTACAAGTTATCAAGAGCTTAATGTAAGTATGGATTTGCGTTATTACGAAGTTGCGTCTTTACGAAAACAACCAACTAGAATTCAAGCGGACAGTAATTACATTACTCAAATTAATTTACTACATGTAGTATCTGAAAATCAACAGCTACTACTAGAAAAACTAACGCAAATTATTGACCCCGTAATTTCATCTGCGATAGGCAATCTTTCAACAGTCTGGCTTCGTAGTCTTGATGGTATTCGGATTGTTAGCTACTCACAGTGGAGTAACCAAGATAGTTATGATGCAGCATTTGTAAACCTTGATTGGGCTGCTGGTGCCAATTTAATTGAGCAGGTAGATTCTCACCCGTACCAGCTCAACTTTGTTGTAGATGCTCCCGATAGTAACAAAGAACAAGCCGTGGAATAGAAGCTGCTACTGGAAAATTACTAACCAAAATAAATCAAGTTTTGTAAGGCAAAACAATGACTAAGCAGAAAAACCAAAGCTTTCTCCTAAATCACCTGAGTCGCCGTCGTTTCCTTCTTTTCACAACACTTACCACAGGTGGTATGGCTTTTAGTTGCGGACAGCGTGCTTTGTTTGGCTCGTCTGGTGAAGATGCTCGTATTGCTGATCTTCCTCTGCGTGAACCAGAATTGTTGCATGTGCGGCGCCCTGAACCTGATGTTGTGGAAGCTGAAATTATTGCAAGGAGTGCAGTTGTCAATTTAGCAGGAATGACAGTACAGGCACTTTCTTACAACGGTAGTGTACCAGGGCTAACGCTCCGCTTGAAAGAAGGAGACTATGTGCGCCTCCGCTTTACTAACTACCTTAAGGAACCAACAAATTTACACACGCATGGTTTACATATCTCGCCAAATGTAGACAATCCATTTGTTCATGTAATGCCTGGAGAAAGCCGCTTGCATGAATTTACCATTCCTAAAAACTCGGCAGGTACTCGCTGGTATCACCCACATCCGCATGGAATGGTTTCTACTCAACAATTTGCCGGACTAACAGGAGCTATTATTATTTCTGGACAATTAGACGAGCTACCTGAACTCCAAGCCGCTCAGGAACATTTGCTTGTACTTAGAGATTTTACGATTAGTGATGGTAAGGTTAATGCAAATCACAGTTTTCTTGACTGGCTTGGCAAACGTGGGAATCTTTGTTTAGTCAACGGTGCTTATCGACCAAAACTCATCGCGAATAAATCTCTTCTACGTTTGCGACTGTTAAATGCCAGTAATGCCCGTCCATATCGGTTAAAGTTTCAAGACCATTTACTACACCTGATTGTTACAGATGATGGTTTTATAGAAAAACCCATTGCTCTTGAAGAATTGTTACTTACACCAGGAGAGCGTGCCGAAGTGTTAGTTCAAGTGGAACGAGCTGGTACGTTCCAGTTACTACAACTGCCATATCATGATGGAAACTTTGTTACCGGATACGACCCAGAGAAAGAACAGTCTTTGCTTACCGTCGTTGTACCAGATATACCTAAAAAATTGCCATTGCCTACACGTTTAGCTTCTATTGAGAAGCTTGATCCAGAAAAGGCTGTTATTAAACGCACGGTTAAATTTGGCGGTGCTATTCCATTCAATTATACTATTAACGAAAAACAGTTTGACCACAAACGAGTGGATTTTCGTGGGCGCCTGGGTACATTAGAAATCTGGGAGATAGAAAATCTTAACAGTTTAATTCACCCATTTCATCTGCATACCTACCCCTTTCAAATACTAGCAAGACAGGACGCAAAATCTAAAACTTGGCAACCAGAAACATTTCGAGCTTGGCGTGACAATATCAATTTACCAGGACACTCTAAGGTACAAATTGCTGTACCGCTTCGTGATTTCACTGGTCGAACTGTGTTTCACTGTCACATTTCCGAACATGAAGATCGAGGCATGATGGGAATATTGGAAATTGAGAGTTAGTTACCCATCTTGGTAGAGACGTAACATTGAATCAAAAATGTACTAATTTAGGACTTAGCTGACATCTTGCACCTTATCAACAAGGGTAAGGTGGGCACTGCCCACCCTACGCAAAAATCAGCGTTACAAGCATTTATATTCTCAATAAGCTCATGGTGCAAGATGTGAGTTAGGCGCCTCAAAACTTTATCCCTTGTTACGAAGTTTTCCTATGGATAGTTACTTAATATAGCAGTCCTAAATCATTTGTGAAACCCGCACGTTGTAGAGACGCGAAATTTACCTGCGGTACACTCCGCTCTGCGCGTCTCTACATTTAGGCATTTTTTACTGAACTTTTTAGCCAATTATTCAGTTCTAATAGTAAGGCAGTACGAGTAACATCATCTAGAATTGCTGTTTTGAAGGCATTACTAGTCCGGATTTTGGAAAAAATTGGCTTCCATAAATAAAAACGCAGCAAAATCCAAAAATACTGCAACGAAACCCTACTTTTTTTTCACGCTAACCTTTATCATACTTGGCGCCATTCTAAATTCATGCGCGTCTAATTACTACGTATGCTTAATAATTATCAAATGACTGCTTATATCCTCAAAAAGGTTGATATTGTAAGGAAAAATACAACCTATTATCTTGAAGTGAATCACTATTATTACTTTTAATCAATGGAATTCCATAATCTAGGTGGGCTACAAATGCTTGTGAAGGTTGCCAGCGTAAACCTAATCCAAGGCTAGCTAAGGTTTGTGTATTTGGGTTACTACTACGATTATTCCACCCAGTACCGATATCAAAAAATGGTACAATTTGTAATGCGGTTGTATCTTTTGCAATAGGAATGCGAACTTCTACCGAACCTATAACTCCATTATCTGTAACTAATTGGTTTTGAGGGTATCCACGCACTGTTTCTACACCACCAATACTCAATTTTTCCAGCGAAAGAAGCGAATTACTTGTGAGTTGTGTATTAAGTTTTGCTAAGATTAAAATACGGGGAGATAAACGTTGTACCCACTGAAATTGTCCTAACCAAGCAAAAAATCGCCCATCTGTACCTGTACCGTTAACTGTTGCATCAAAAGCATCAATTCCAAAACTGAGTTGAGAACGCGCGGCTAAAACTTGTGATTGAGTACGCTGTACCCAGTCCTGTGAAAATCTAATAGCTGTAACTTTTGATTTGCCGTCTTCTGCTCCCTCTGAAAAAGAAAAGGGAATATTATTGAGCAAGTATGTTTGGCTACGACGTAAGTCTAACGCTAATGAGATGGCAAATTCACTATTTGGAGTGCGTTTTAGCGGTTGACGAATATTAAATGATAGTGTACTTGTTTCACTACGGATGTTTAAGTCACGAAAATCAGCTTCAATAATACGACTGTCGCCATTATTATAGCGGGCGCCAATAGTTCCATTCAAAGAGTTAAATGGAATGGTGTAGTTAAAATCGTAGATGTTAAGTCCTTCTGTAATGCCATATTCAGCACGAAATCTATCCCCAAAACCTAGTAGATTTTTATGTTCGACAAACACGCTCGCTTGTTCAGAACCGATACTAGGAGATTGGCTATTCCCAACTGTAATTCCTGTGTGAAATGCTGGTGCTTCTATTAATTTTAATATTAAAATATTGCGTCCAGGTGCGCTTCCAGCAGTGAGTTCTGCTTCAACACGTTCGATTAGTGGGTCAAGCTGTAATAGTTGTAAAGCTCGTTCGAGTCGTTGACGATTGAGTGGTACTTCGCTAACGCGCGCTATTCGAGAACGTATGTATTCTGGTTGCAATCGTTGTAAACCTTGCAGTTTCAAGTCTTCAAGTGTACCTTCAACAACTTGGATTTTGATAATACCGCTAGTTATGTTTTGGTTATTAGGAATAAAGGCGCCACTTGTAATATAGCCATTATCACTATAAAGTGTTGTAATGCATGAACGCAATTGCAAAATTTCTTCAAACGATACTTCGCGATTTTCTAATTTTGCTTTAAATTTGGTAATCTCTTGTTTTAAAACAGTGTTCCCTATAACCTGAATTTCTTTAACTTGAAAAGAGGCGCCAGTTGGGAATGTTGTATCTGACGGAGTTGCTTGGGGAATTGTTTGTTCAATACCAAGATTATCACAAAAAATATTGGTGTCTTTTGAGGATGTAGGCTGTGCTAGCACCAGACGCGGAAATACCAAAGTATAAGTAGCTACAAGCAATACTGCTAGTTTAGCGATATTATCATACGCATCCATAATGTTAGAGTGTTAATTTAAACAAGGGATATTGCTTGTTTCAGTTTTAACACTCAATGATTATCATTGTCCAAGCATGTTATAAATCTGTTAGCAGTCTGGCTTTACGCAAAATAAACCCTAATATTGTATCATAATGCGAGATAATATCGGCTTTTGCTTCCATACCTGGTTTTAGCTGGCACTGGTGCCGATTATTACCAAAGGTGAGTTTTTCTGGTTGAATTGTAGCTTCAAAGTAGTTACCAGTTGCTTCCGTGTTACTTGAAGGGGTAATAGCGTCTGGTGATATTGTCATAACGATACCATTGAGAGTGCCATAATCAGGGTAGGGACAAGCTTCGACGCGCATTTGTACTTTGTGCTTGACTCCTATTCTGTGAATTTCACTGGGGGAAACCCTTGCTTTTACTACCAAGAGTGTATTGGGAGCAATTTCTGCAACTGATTCACTTGTACGTATGATTTGATTTGGATTGCGTAAATTTAGCTTTAGTATCGTTCCATCGCTAGTAGCACGAATTATACTACTTTGTAGCTGGCGCCCAATTAGTTGAAGTTCTTTTTGAGTTTGCTGTAAATGTTTTTGTATCTCTAATCGTCGCTCTAACAAGTTTTGCCGCTCTTTGTTTAAAGTCGCAATTGTTACTTCTCCTTTGGCTTGCTCTTGAGCAATACGCTTTTGTGCAATTGTAATTGTAGCTTGATTTAGATTCAGCGTGGCGGCTTTGGCTGCTTTTACCTTTGCTTGGGCAATTTCAACCGTTTTGGCTTCTGCGTTTACTATTGATTTTGCTTGTTCCCATGCTACTTGTTTTTGGTCAAAATCACGTTTGGAAATTGCACCGAATTGCACCAATGACTGGTATCGTAACTTATCGCGATTTGCAAATGCTAAATCAGCTTTGGCTTTTTGAAAATCAACTCTGGCTTTTTGCAAACTAGCTTCAGCAGAAAGTAATTCACTGTTTGTTATTGCCTGTTTTTCGATATATTCTTTTTGATTGCGCTCTAAATCAGCTTGTGCAGATAAAACAGAATGTCGATTCTCGCGCGACTCAGCCAATCTTTGGATATCTAACGTTTTGATTTGAGCATCTATTTGTACGAGTTGTAAGGTAATTTGCTCAATATTACCTTCTAACTGACTTTTTTTAATCTGTAGTTGCTCATCATTCAGACGCACGATTACATCACCTTGCTTTACAACTTGATTTTCTTTTACTTCGATAATTTTCACACTTCCCTCTATTTCTGCTTGTACTAAGCGCACTTCTCCGGAGGGACGCACTGTTGCATCAGCTTTGACTGTAACGTTGTATTTGATAATAGATGCTAACATTACTAAAGTTCCCATTGCACCAGCTAAGAATAATCCGCTTGTTGACATCCAGCGATTGAGAGGAGGAAGATAATCATTACTGTTAATCATAAGTATTAAGGGGTTAAAAAGTCTAAATGGGCGCCTTCTATTTTGCGTAGTTCTTCTTGATTGCCTTGTAATTTCACTTTGGCGTTTTCTAAATAAACAATCGAATTTGCACGATTTATAACTCTTGGACGGTGACTAATTAAGATAGTAGTCTGACTACGACGGTGTTCTAAAAGTGTATCTAATAGCAGCATTTCGCTGATTGGGTCGAGTCCAGCGGTTGATTCATCTAAAATCAGAATCGGAGGGTTGTTAACTATAGCTCTAGCTATTGCTAACCTTTGTCGCTGTCCACCAGATATATTGGTGCCAAATTCTCCAAGTACTGTTTGATATGTATCAGGTAGCTTACAAATAAAATTATCTGCTTCAGTAATTTTACACGCGCGCACTATTTGTTCAAAGTTAATATCAGGATTACTCAAACGAAAATTGTCAATTATTGAACGACTCCAAAAATGTGCTTCTTGAGGAACTAAAACTACTTGTTGACGTAAGCAATGTAATGATAAATCTCGCTGGTTGTAAAGTCCAATACGTATGGTGCCTGATTGTGGTGTATATAATCCGGCAATAAGTTTTGACAGTGAACTTTTACCACAACCTGATTTACCAATAAATGCAATCACTTGTCCACCAGATATTGTTAAGGAAAAATTTTCTAATAATTCCATCCGACCTGGATAACTAAAATTTACATGACTGCAATTGATTTCAGCATCTCCAGATATAGTTACAAAAGCTTTGATATTATCGTTATTGTTTTCTGGAGTTGCATCAATAACCTCTGTAAGACGTTGAGTTGCTGTTCTAACGCGCGTAAACTCATCGATAAACTTAACTACAGTACTAACAAATCCTAAAAAGTTATCAGTCATTGCCTTGAATGCTAATAACTGTCCAATACTAATATTCTCTGCGGGGTTGACTACTAGTAAACCTCCAAACCATAGTAATACTACTCCACCAATGCTTGAAACTAAACCGGAAAAAGTATGATTAATAATACCAATTTGAATTGTGCTTAAAGAAAAACGTGTCATCCGACTGAAGCGGGTTTGAAGTTCTTCCCAAAATTGTCCTTCTGCGGTTGTTGTTTTAAGTGTTAATGCGCCTTTGAATGTTTCAACAAGCACACCTTGATTTTCTGCCTCAGTTACTAATAAACTACGTATCTTTTGCTGGAGTGTCGGTTGAAATATTACTGTTGACAGTATCATCACAAATGCAAAACAGATACTAGCAGTTGTGAGCTTCCAGCTATAAAAGGTCATAAAACCTAATGAAATAACCGCAATAAAAAACTGACTGGGTAAACCAACAACAACCTGTGATACAATTTGGTTTATTTCTTGGACATCCTGTAAACGACTGGTTATTTCTCCGCTGCGGCGTGCTTCATAGTAACTTAAAGGTAAATGCAAAATTTTCCTTCCAAATTCTAGTACTAATCCCAGTTCTAAACGCTGGGCAAAATTTGCGATTAAGTTAGACTGTACAAACTCTAAAGAACTTCCAACGGTAGTAATGACACTAACAGCTATTGCGACAGTTCCCAGTAACTTAGTATCACCACGTACTAATACATCGTCGGTAAGAATCTGCATCAAAAACGGTGAAGCAAGTGATAGTAGACCTAATACAATATTCAACAGTAGTGCTTGAAAAAGCAAATTACGATAACCCCAAGCACGCAGTACAAATCTACCAAATCCTTGAACTTTGACATTTGATTCAACGAAAAAACGATTTGGGTCTAATTCTAATAGCAAAGTTGCCCAGTCTGACCAACTTTGTGCTAATTCGCGCTTTGATACGTATCGAATACCAACAGCTGGGTCAGATATGATACATTTTCTACCCTTTTCGCCATATAATACAACCCAGTGATGTCCTTGCCAATGAATAATTGCTGGTAAAGGCGCCTGGTTAATATTGCTAATAATTTTTGGTGACGCTTTAGCTGTACGAGCATTAAACCCTAAAAATTCGGCGCCTTGTTTTAAACCAAGTAAGGTTGTTCCTGTTTGTCCTGTACCTACAGCTTCACGTATGTCAGTGATAGGAATATTGCGACCATAATGTTTTGCAACTGTTGCTAAACAAGCGGCGCCGCAATCTTCTTCACTGTGCTGTAAAACATGCGCGTATTTCATAATCTATTAACATCACAAGCTTTATCAACACATTAAGTTAAATATTATTTTTGTAAATTTACTCTTTGTGTATCCTTCAATTCATCATGGCGTATTTAAAATTGCACTTTAGCGAAGCGATTGACATCAACGTCTGTCATCGTTACAATGTACTCAGTATTGAATGATACCTAAATTATTTAAACTAAGTATGATGATTAAAGGGTGTTGGAATAAAAATTTATATTTCAGAATTATTAGACTTATAGTATGGCTAGGAATATTCATTTCCAGTAGCAAAAGTTCTGCTCAAAATACCGTAAATAATATCATTAAGGATGAAACACTGGGTGTAAATTCCTCTCAAGTCATAAACAATTTTCAAGGACGACCTATTGATGTTATTACTGGTGGGGTAACTCGTGAGATTAATCTTTTCCATAGTTTTCGAGAATTTAATATTAGCAGTGGACGTGGAGCTTATTTTTTAAGTCCTAATACAAGTATTCAAAATATATTAGTGCGAGTAACAGGAAAGAATTATTCTGAGATTTTTGGTACGCTTGGCACATTAGGAGGTTCGCAACCTAATTTATTTTTAATCAATCCTAATGGTATTATTTTTGGAGAAAATGCAAGTTTAGATATTGGTGGTTCATTTATAGCAACAACAGCAAATGCAGTTAAACTCGGCGAAACCGGATTCTTTAGTGCAAATGAATCGATATCGAGCAATTTACTATCGGTTAATCCCTCAGCATTATTTTATAATTCTTTTGCTAATCAAGCACAAATAGTAAATCGTTCAGTTGCAAGAAATAATGTCTTGATAAATTCTTTTAACGGTTTAAGTAATCGTCAAATAAACGGATTACAAGTTATTGATGGAAAAAGCTTATTGTTGGTGGGTGGTAATATACTTGTAGAGCATGGAATTTTAATGGCGCGCGGTGGAAAAATCGAATTAGGAGGATTATCTGCTTCAGGAATTGTTGAGTTAAAAAAAGACGGAAATATTTTCAGTTTAAATTTTCCTGATGTTTTACATTCAGATGTATTAATTACAGACAAAGCAAGAGTTGATGTTCGCGGTGTGAGTGATGGTACTATTACGATAAATGCTCGTAATTTTGAGGTGAGTGAAGAAAGTACTATTCGAGCAGGTCTAGCTCCAAGGTTAGGTCAAGTTAATACAGTTGCTGGAAATATTACAATTAATGCACAAGACAGAGCAAATGTTCTAAATAAGAGTTTTATTGTTAATACAATTGGAGAACAAACAGCAGGAGAGGGAGGAGAGATAAAGATTGCAGCAAATTCGCTTTTCGTTAATAGTGGTGCTGAAATTGTTGCTAGTAACTTTGGGCAAGGAAATGCAAGCAATATAGTTATTGAGGCTCGAAATTTTTTCTTAGATGGTGATAATACTATTGCTCGCAGTCGGTTGGAGCAGGGTGGTATTGGAAAAGGTGGTAATATCAATATAACTACTGACTCGATTTCTTTAACTAATGGCGCCAGATTATCTGTCAGTACTTTCGGACAAGGTGATGCGGGTAATATCAATATTAACGCACGAAACATTTTATTCGATGGCAAAAGTAGCGACCAAAGATTGACTAGTGCTATCAGTAGTACCGTTGAACAAAGAGCTATAGGAAATGGTGGAGAGATTCGTATTACAGGTGATTTATTATCGCTCAAAAATGGCGCCGAAATTGTCGCTAATACTCGTGGTGTCGGAAATGCAAGTAATGTAAATTTGGATGTAAAAAATATCACACTTGATGCTACTAGTAAAGCCTTTAGTAGAGTTGAAAAAACTGCCTCTGGTAATGGTGGTGACATTGATATTATGACAAACTCATTATCACTAACTAATGGCGCCCAGCTTTCTACTAGTAGTTTAGGTGATGGAGATGCAGGAAAGATTCAAATTACAGCTGAAGATTCTATAATTATTTCGGGGCGTAATTCAGTAAATGAGAACTTTAGCGGATTATTTACATCTATAGATAATTTTTCTGGTCAAAGTAGTAATATCAATGCTGGTAATATCACAGTTACATCACCTAGGATAACATTAGACAGAGGTGGACGTTTTGTTGCTGATTCTACGTTGGGCGATGGTGGAAATATTAACCTCAAGGTTGATGATTTACTTCTGTTACGAAATGGTGGTCAGATTTCCACAAATGCAGGAACTAATAGAAGAGGTGGTGATGGCGGCAACATCAATATTAACTCAAAATTTATTGTTGCTATTCCTAAAGAAAACAGCGATATTACTGCTAATGCATTTACAGGAACTGGTGGGAGGGTAGAAATTAACGCCCAAGGTATATTTGGTATTGAGTCACGTTTGGCGCCAACAAGTTTTAGTGATATTACCGCTAGTTCAAGACGAGGTATTTCAGGCATCACTATTCTGAATATACCTGAAAATAGTTTTATTCAAAATAACCTTGTTGAGCTTCCGCGCAATATAATCGATACTACAGCCCTTATTGCTAATAGCTGCATTGCACCCAGTCAAAAAAAATCAGGCTCTTTTATTATCACTGGTTCTGGTGGGTTGCCTGAACGTCCAGGTGATATGTCACCTTCAATTTATGCTACAGGTGAAGTTAGAGGTATAGAAAATATGACTCGCTCTTGGGAAGGCGCCGTTATAGAACCATCTGGTGTATATCGTCTTGAGAATGGACAATTAGTTATGAGTCGGGAGTGTCCTTAACAATATAGAGACCGAATAAATATATTCGGTCTCTATATTTACGTTTAGAAGCTGAAATTAAAAGAGAGCTTTAAGTCCGCCTAAAACGAATCTTTTGATAAACGGGTGGGGTCCTCTAAACCAGCTCTTAAAGGAGAAACCACCGTTATAAGTTGCAGCTTCTTCTGATGTAATGTCAGTAAACATTGGGTTGTTTTGTGTCATTTGCATTTTGGAACTCCTAATTTAGAATAGATTGAACTTACCAAGGAACATTATCAACTCTTTGTAAGAACTGCTTAACTGCTCCTATAGTTAATAATTTATAAGAAACAACAAAAAAACACATTGATACTTTGTACCTAGTAATATTCACTTTTTGCTACGATAAAAGTTCAAGAAGGCAGTTAAGTTTGCACAAATATGTATTTACACGCTTTACAACACATGTTATTGACTCAGAGTGCGGTACAATTTCTACATAAAGCTGATATATTCCAAGTGATTACACTGATTAATAATTATTTATAGAGGTGCGCGCGTGTTTAAATTTTATCAAAAGCAAAATCGGTATCGTTTGATTAAGACTCTGTTTTTAGCAGTACTATTGATTTGTCTGATGCTGAAGTCAGTAACCGCACAAGTTTCAGACATGAGGCAAAGAGTTCAAAGAGGTGTAGAACTATATAATGAAGGTAATTTCCAAGAGGCAATTGGTTTATGGCATTCAGTACTGAATGAGTATGACAAGACAAATAATGCTGCTTTTGCTGCGCTAGTCAGTGAAAATTTAGCGCGCGCGTACCAGCAGATAGGTAACAGCAACCAAGCGATTAAAACTTTTGAAAATGCGATTAAGTATTACCAAGCAGCGCAAAACTTACAGCAAGTTGGACGAATGCAAACCGAGCTAGGGCAAGTTTACAATAATATTGGGCAATCAAGAAAAGCTATTGCATTAGTTTGCAGGGAAAACGATGAATTTGATAAACATAACTCAAATTATAAACAAGATGAAATATTCAAAGTAATATTTGAAACTTGTTCTAAAAATAAAAATTCAGCTTTTAGCATTGCAGAAAAATATAATGATAAAAAAGGCAAAGTTGCAGCGCTTGGTACGTTAGGTGAAGCGTATCGACGAATAGGAGAATATGAAACTGCAATCAAATTTTTAGAATTAGCAAAAACAATTGCCCCACCTGAGTATAAAGCTCTATTATTAAACAGTTTAGGAAATGTATATGCAAATGCTGCTGCACAGTGGAAATTTCATGCTGAATCTGCAAAAAAAAGTCGAGTTAAATATGAAGAATTTGAAAAGAAGGCAATAAGTTACGAACTACTCGCACGTATTTCTTTTGAAGCTAGTTTACAATGTGCGGAATCACTTCAAGACAAATCCAGTCAATTACGTACTTTATTAAACTTAATTAAGTTAGAACTTGATAATATAGATATTGATAAAAAAATAGTTCAAGCACTTGCATTAATTCCGCAGCTTCCAGATACATCTTATAAAGCATATGCTAGCGTCGAGTTAGCAATGCTGTCCCAAAATAACTTTAATTCTACTTTAACTCAATGTTCGGCGCCTTTCAAATTATCAGCACAAGAGTCTTTGAAATTACTTGATAATGCAATAACAATAAGTAGTCAAATTAAAGATGTGCGTGCTACATCATTTGCCAATGGTTCTTTAGGACACTATTGGGAATGTCAACAAGATTATACAAAAGCATTAAAATATACTTATGAAGCACTTATAGCTGCTGACCAAAATATAGCAGCAAAAGACAGCTCTTATTTATGGGAGTGGCAAAATGGAAGAATTTTGGATGCTAAAGATCAAAAATCAAAAGCAATAGCTGCTTATCAGCGCGCGTATAATACACTCGAAGCTATCCGTAGCGATATTCTCAATGCAAAAAGCGATGTACAGTTTGACTTCAGAGATGTCGTTAAACCGCTGTACAGTGAACTAGCAAAGCAAAGACTCAAAAGAGCTGAGTTAACATCAGAACCAAAACAGCGGAAAGAAGAGTTGTCCAGTGCAATTGAAACTATTGATTCATTAAAACTTGCAGAATTACAGAACTTCTTTGGCAATGATTGTATTACCAATGCTTTATCATCTCAAAAAGTTGATGATTTACTTGATGCTAACACTGCTGTTTTTAGCTCAATTATTTTAGATAAGCATACTGCAATAATTTTACAATTTATCAACGCAAAAACTAAACAAATAGAAACAAAATTTATTTGGATTGATAACAAAAATCTTGAACAAAAAGTTATTTATTTTCTGAAAAATTTAAAAGAAAATTCAAGATTAGAATTTAATGAAAAATACGCAGAAAATCTATATGATTGTATAATTCGTCCATTTTTAAACTATATTGAACAAAGCCAAATTAAAACACTTGTTTTTATCCAAGATGGATTTTTGCGAAGTATACCAATGGCAGCACTATATAACCGTAAAACTAATAAATACTTAGTTGAAGACTACGCTATCGCAACAACCCCTAGTTTGCGTATTAACTCGACTAAATTACGTCGTCAAGTCCAAAGTGCGCTGATTTTGGGTTTAACTAAAAAAGCTTATGTTGATAAACAAAGCTTTGATCAATTGTGGTATGTTTGTTCAGAAACTCGCGAAGTTCAAAGTTTATTTCCTGATAATACTTTACTTATGAATGAAGATTTTACTTTGAATAGCTTTAAAGAAGCGTTAGATAAAACTGTTTACCCTGTTATTCATATTGCCAGCCATGCACAATTTGGTACAATACCAGAAGATACATTTATTGTGACTGGCAATAATCAAAAGCTCACAATCAATCAACTCAAACATATACTTGATAAGATTAAGAATCAATCAAGTCCAGTTGAACTGATAGCATTAACTGCATGTCAGACTGCTGTTGGAGATGACCGCGCGACTTTAGGGTTAGCAGGAACTGCATTACAAGTTGGAGTCAAAACCGCGCTAGCATCACTATGGAAAATTGATGATAAATCAACATCTGTATTAGTTAAAGATTTTTATGTCAACTACCGAAAATCGAACATAAGTATTGCTGAAGCACTACAAAAAGCACAAATAAATATGATTCACGATGAAAAGAAAAAAGACCCAAAACTTTGGGCGCCGTTTATAATTATTGGTAGTTGGCTTTAGTTTATTTATCGTTCGCCATCAGCAATCAATAGTAAATTTTCAACATGCTGCTTTTTAATGATTGTTTCTGCTTCATCCCCACTAATGATTTCAGATTGAGCTAATTCTTGAATCAGCGTAGAAGCAATTTGTCCAAGTTTTCCAGGTCTAACGTTTTTTAACGATTCACCAAGGGCATTATACCATAAATCGTTTTCAGCAAAGTAATCTACTCGACTGGACAAGTTTTTTAATTTATTTTGATTTATGGGTGGTAATTTTTCAACAGTAAATTCTGCTCTATAATTTAAACTACTATCAAGGTCTTGGCAATCAGGAATTGAAATTTGCCATAAGTACGTTTTGCCAACACTCAGTTCAGGAAAGTTTTCAGGAATTGTTAGTTTATTAATTCCAGTAATTGTTTGGTGGTTTTCTAAAACTACTATTTCTTTTTTTGATTCTAAATCAAATAGTGTGAATATTACAGGTTTTGAAGTAGACATATACCATACTAAGGTTGGACGTTTGTCAACAGTTTTTGATACATACGTTCGTGGCGCCAGTAATGTTAGAGGTATACCATTTTCCGAACATCCGCGCGAACCAATAGATTGGGAATATTTACTAGGTGGTTTGCGTGATTTTGGATTAAATCCTGCCAATACCGGAACATTTAAGTTGGTAACAAAGAAACAAACAATCAAAACACTTACTATTCTGCGTATAAAAATCATATTTAATGCTTTCCTTGAACAAAAGTGGTTAATTGC
>NZ_JBXXZH010000140.1:0-24834 GCF_059640475.1 Calothrix sp. CBUCES-K 9914 | reverse complement strand
AATGAGTGCTGAGTGCTGAGTGCTGAGTGCTGAGTAATGAGTAATGAGTGCTGAGTAATGAGTAATGAGTAATGAGTGCTGAGTGTTTAACTCATAACTTCTAACTTCCACTCAGCACTCAGCACTTTCTACTCAGCACTTCTTAAGCAGGTTGTTCATTAAGTAACTGCGTTGAAACCTCATCAACAGTCTTACTCAAATATAAAGCGCGTTCATCAACTGCTCTTACCCAATCAATAGGCAACCAGTGATGTTTACCATCAACAGAGCTATGTTTAGTAATTTTAATATACTTATCACCTTCGACTTTATCCACGTTACCAATGTGAACATCAGAAGCTCCGCCTAAACCACCTGAACCTTCTGCATAAATTGGTAAATGCTCTTTAATTTTCGCCAAATCCATTATTAACCTCTTTAACTATTCTGACCCAAACAAATAACAAGTTGATTGTGTATCACAATTAACATTTAGACTATTGCCTCAACTACATCAAGCTCCTCATCCTACAGATAGAAAAACTTCTCAAAGAACAAATAAATCCTTTATTAGGTGCCCGAACATAACGAATAATTTACAGTCGTAGCACAGGCATACGAACTGCACAGGCGAGACGCCTATGCTACAAGCTCAATAAAAAAAGTCTAAAATGGCTTTCATTTTGTTTGCTTAGTTAATAAAATAACCAGTAGACCCAAATCGCAAAATTCGCTAATGGATTGGATTACCGTACTGCGATGGCTTCAATCTGATTTTATTAACAGGTTATCATCTGGTTCACTGCTGCACTGTGAGAACGAGGGACAGCATAGCGAGTTGACAGTTATTTCTGGTACTCGATTAAATGCTTTGCGAAACTTTTGTTGGAGAATGGCAGAGAAGTATAAGCGAGTGTCCCCAGTTCGCGATGTTTTTACAAGTTTTTTAAAAGGCAAGTTAGGTGAAGAGCTTGTTAAGGAACGACTTTCGGGTTTTATTACCGAGGTTGACTATGAGCAGCATCTTGGTGGAGATGGTAATGTTGATTTTACATTAACGGCAAATCCGTTGATTGGTGTAGAGGTAAAATCGCGCTGCGGTACCTTTGATACAGTTCGATGGTCGGTGACATCGGAAGAAGTAGCGAAAAATGCTGTTATTGTCTGTGTTTTGATTCAGGAGAAAATTAACGAAGCACAGTCGGAATATAATTTGGTTCTAGCAGGGTTTTTACCTACTGCGATGATTAAGCTGAAAACCGGAAAAATTTCGTTCGGTATCGAACAGTTGATGTATGGTGGTGGTTTAGTATCTTATCTAGAGCAGTTACTATCAACACGTCCAGATTCAAATTTTGGTTCAGGTTTCAGTTCAGCTAGTTACCATTCAAATCGCGATAAGCTACCTGTTTATCAATATATATCGAGTGACGACCAGGGTAAGTATGAACATGAAGAATCTGATTCACAGCAAAATCCTGACAAACTAGTACTATTGTATATACAAAATGGTGATGATAGCGTTCAGCGCGCGAACTACGAAGCGGCTATCATCGCTTATAACGGTGCTTTAAAGTTAGATGGTAACAATCCAGAAATTTATTATAGAATAGCTACCGCAAAGTATCAATTTGGTGATTATGAAGGCGCCATAATTGATTGTCAGCAAGCGGTTAATATCAATCCTAATTATCTCAAAGCTTATCAAAAAAGCGGATTGGCACGTTATCAAATTGGAGATTGCGAAGGCGCCATTGTTGATTTTACGCAGGCTATTCGTATTAATCCACACGATGCCTTTGCTTACTTGAACCGTGCATACGCGCGCTCACATCTTGGAGATAACCAAGGCGCCATTGAAGACTACACGCAAGCCATCAAGTTAAATCCAGATGCGAATAACGGCAATAACTTACAGCAAGAAATAATTCCTACTACAACAGATGAAGAAACTTTTGATACATCTTCCGAATATATAAATCGTGGGAATTTACGTTATGATACTGGAGATTATCAAGGAGCAGTTGCTGATTATACCGAGGCAATAAAAATTAATATTAGTCTTAGTATCTATGATGCGGACGTTTATTTTAACCGTGCTAACGCGAGATATGATTCAGGAGATAGAAAAGGCGCCGTTGAAGATTACAGTCAAGCCATCAAAATAAATCCCATTGATGCAGAAGCTTATTTTCATCGTGGCAATTTACACTATGAGTTAGGTGATAAACAAAGCGCAGTAGATGATTTGAAAAAGGCTGTAGATTTGTATCATAGGGAAGGTAAGTTAGTAGAATATCGAAACGCGCGGGAGCAGATTATTGATATAGAAATTGAAGAATCTCTGAATAATTTAAATTTTTAGTAGTAGTAAGGACTTTAGTCCTTAAATTTAAGCACTAAAGTGCTTACTACAAACAAACGCACTAAATTTCAACTTTTACAGAGGCAGGAGTACCAGGTGTAAGAAGTGACTTGTATTTACCTAAAGTTTGAGAATCGAATAATATTTTTACTGGTGGACGCAAGTGATATTTAGTTTTAGAAGACGATAATACAGATTGTACTTTGCCTGTAAAGGTTTTGTCTGTTAAAGCTTTAAGTTGGATTTGCACTGGTTGTCCAGGTTTGATTCTTTTTAACTGTTCATCGTCAAAATCAGCAGCTATCCAAGGTTTTTGCGGTACTAGCGACATTAAAGTTTGTCCCTGTTCTACCTTTTGTCCTGTTTGCGCGCGCTTAATATTGATTTGTCCAGTGTTGGGAGCAGTTATTTTTGTGTAGTAGAGTTTATATTGCGCGTCTTTGAGTTGCACTTGAGCTTGTTTTAAGGCAGTTTGTGCAGTTTTGAGGTAAAGTTGACTTTTCGAGTAATCTAAAAGCTGTAACTCTGAAGCAGCTTGCTGTACAACTACTGTTTTTTGTTCTGTTAACTTCGTAATACTTTTGTTCTGCTGTTCTTGGTGGATTTTAAGTTTATTCTCTAGCTGCTGTATACCTTTTTCATAGTCTACTTTTAATTTTTCTGCTTTCCGTTCATTTGCTTTTACTTCCTTAGCATATTGTTGTTCGGCTTTTTTTTGTTCTATTTCCTGCTTTAACTTGGTTTGTGCTTCAGTAAAGTTTTTACGAGTTAGCTCTAACTTCTGCTGTAACTTCGTTTGCGCTTCCAGTATATTTTTACTATCTTGCTCTAGCTTCTGCTTTAACTTAGTTTGTGCTTCAGTGGAGTCTTTACGAGCTTTTTCTATTTTTTGTTGTGCTAACTTGATTTGCCCATCAAGATAATTTTGCCGTGCGGTTGTGAGTTTGGCTTGGGCGAGTTTAAAGTTTTCGATACTAGAGTTATGCTGTTTGAGTATACTGTCGTATTTGGCTCTATTTTCTTCAAGTGTCTTCAAGGGTATGAAACCTGATTGTTGAAGCTTGACAAAACGCTCATAATCAAGCTCAGTTTTAACAAAAGCTGGTTCGATACGTTTTAATTCAGACTGAGCATTTTTGACTTCTGTTCGTGCTGCAACAACCGTTGGGTCATTTTGACCTGGTAAAAGTACTTTAGGGTGATTTGTTATTTTAGCTTTGACGGCGCCTGGAGTAACGTTAGCCTTTTTTGTTTTGACTTGCTGTTGAGCTAGTTGTACAGTTGTTTGGGCAACTTTTACTTTAGTTTGATATTCTGAAGGGTCAAGCTTAACTAAAACTGAACCTTTTTTTACAACTTGATTTTCTGCCGCGATGACGCTTACTACTTGACCGGGGATTCGAGAATTAACGGCATATGTATCAGTTGCGACATAAGCCTTATTTGTTGCTTCGTGAGTTAGAGCATACCGCCACCGGAGTGCGCCAGCAAATAAAGCGGTTACGGCGCCGATACATAATAAACTCAATAGCAGTGACTGACGTGACTTCAATTTGGGAATTATTTGTAGCTGCGATACTTTTTTAGGCTCGACAACAAGCAGACCTCGTTCTGCAACAACTATTTGAGAGTTGGGAGGAGAAGGAAGGTTAGTACTAAATGAGTCTGCTTGTTCTACTTGAGCTTCAGTGTCAAAGTATTCCATTTTTGCACCTGTAACTAGAATTCAAAACAAAAATCAGCCAAAATGTCCATACTTCTCCAGGAATCAACCTTGGAGGGCGTTAACTTTTCAGAGCGAGCAAAAGTCCGAATTTAAAGCTGTTTCCAGTAAATATTAGCGTTTACTAATTAGATTACTACTAATCGCTCCAATTAACATAAAGTAGGGTGCGTCACGCTATAACAATTCTGAATAAAACTAATGAACTAGTGGCGTGACGCACCATCGTGCAGCTTCGTTTCTTCTTAAAGTAAGGTGCGTCACGCCACAAGTAACTGCGCTTCGTTTCAAAATTTTAGTGGCGTGACGCACCCTACGTAAGTAATGACGCTTGGATTTTGAAAGATTACACTGTGGATAATGGCTAGGCTAGAGTTGCTACAAGCAACACCAGTATACATGAAATCATTGTTAATCCCGTTAAACATTCCTTAGTTATCGAATCCTATATCAAAAGCTAATTATGTCTGTTGAACAACGTAGTTGCGGTAGTACCGCCGATTTAATAATTGGTGTTGGCCGTCAAGACCGCGACTTGCAGCCTGAAGCTGCTGCTGTGGGTGCCCTTGCCAAACGACAGGGAACTATTTCTACCTTTTTAGCTCCGCTAACTCAAGATACCTTTAAACAGGTTGTTACGGAAGTTGAGCAAAAGTTGGTGGTTGTTAATCAAACTCTATCAATGCTCGATTCGCACGGGTTTGAGACAATCTTAAAAGAGATGCTGCATTCCATCACGCTCAAAACAGGTGAGCTATTGGGAGCAGACCGAACGACTATATTTTTGTTGGACGAAGAAAAACAGGAACTCTGGTCTATTGTTGCTGAAGGTGATGGCGCCAGTTCGTTGGAAATTCGCGTTCCTGCCAATAAGGGCATTGCTGGAGAAGTTGCCACATATAAAAGAGTTATAAATATCCCTTTTGATTTTTACGATGACCCACGCTCTTTTTTCGCGCAGCAACAGGAGAAGCGCACGGGCTACCGTACCTACACAATGTTGGCATTGCCACTACTCAACGAACAAGGACAATTGGTCGCAGTAGTACAATTGCTTAATAAATTAAAGCCACAACACCAAGCTAGGGCGCCTCTATCAGAGCGGATTGATCTTATAGGTTTTAGTAGGGCTGATGAACAACTATTTCAAGAGTTTGCCCTGTCTATCCGGTTAATTTTAGAATCTTCGCGCTCGTTTTATGTCGCGACGCAAAAACAACGCGCGGCAGCAGCATTGATGAAAGCGATTAAGTCACTCTCTCAAAGCAGTTTAGACTTAGAAGAAACCTTGAAGCGGGTAATGCAAGAGGCAAAAGAGCTAATGAACGCTGACCGCAGTACACTGTGGTTACTAGACCGTGAGAAGGGTGAGCTATGGACAAAAATCTCGCAAGCGGACGGTTCGATGAAAGAGTTGCGCGTTCCTTTTGGTAAGGGGTTTGTTGGGCAAGTTGCCGCGTCGGGCAAGACTTTAAACATTATGTTTGATTTATATGACCATCCTGACTCTAGTACTGCCAAGCAGCTTGACCAACAAAATGGCTACCGTACCTGTAGCTTGTTGTGTATGCCAGTATTTAACGCTGACCAGGAGTTAATAGGGGTTACTCAATTAGTTAATAAAAAGAAATCGGGAGATTTTCCCAACTATGACCCAGCAGACTGGCCTAAAGCTCCTGAATGTTTCCAAGCTAGCTTCGACCGTAACGACGAAGAATTTATGGAGGCATTTAACATCCAAGCTGGGGTAGCGCTACAAAACGCCAAGTTGTTTGATACCGTTAAGCAGCAAGAGCAGATGCAACGCGATATCTTACGCAGTTTGTCCAACGGTGTAATTTCTACTGATAAAGCGGGAAATATTATTGCGGCAAATGAAAGTGCGAAGAAAATACTCGGAATTGAAACTCTTGACCGTTTAGAAGGCAGAATGATAACTGATGTTATTAGCATCAAACAAGGTGACTTTAGAAAGTGGTGTCATGATGCTTTACACGCAGCCGATAAAAAGCGTAGTCAACAGTATTACCCAGACCAGACGTTGTTAATGGGTGGTACTGAAGAACACAGTATTAATTTATCGATTAATTCTATCGCTGATGCTAGCGACCATTCTTCAGTTCGAGGCGCCTTAGTAGTGATGGAAGACATCAGCGACGAAAAGCGTCTCAAGAGTACGATGTATCGCTATATGACGCAAGAGTTGGCGGAAGAGTTACTCAAACTCGATGATGCGAAGTTAGGAGGAGATAGAAAAGATGTTTCCATACTATTCTCAGATATACGTGGTTATACGACGCTAACAGAGAACCTCGAAGCTGAGGAAGTCGTGAGTATGCTCAACGAATACTTTGAGTCAATGGTCGAAGCGGTATTTAAGCATAAAGGAACTCTCGATAAATATATCGGTGATGCTATTATGGCGGTGTTTGGTTCGCCTTTACCCCTCGAACAACATGCGTGGATGGCAGTGCAAACCTCTTTAGAAATGCGTCACCGTCTACGCGACTTCAACCAGCGTCGTCACGCCATCAATAAACCCCGCATTGACATTGGTATCGGTATCAACTCTGACACCGTTATTAGCGGCAATATTGGCTCGAGTAAGCGTATGGAATTTACGGCAATTGGTGATGGTGTGAATTTAGGTTCACGTTTAGAAAGTGTTAGTAAACACTACAGTTGTGATATTATTATCAGTGATAATACGTATAAACCTTGTCAAGATAATATTTGGGCACGTGAACTTGATTATATTCGCGTGAAAGGTAGAAATGAGCCAGTAGCAATATATGAACTTGTCGGTTTACGTACAGACCCAATTGACGGAAAACGTCTGGATATAATCGAATATTATCATAAAGGGCGCCATCACTACTTAAATCGTCAGTTTAACTTCGCAAAATCTGAGTTTAGTAAGGTCTTAGAATTAAATCCCCATGACCATGCATCAATTCTCCACGTGCGACGTTGTAACCACTGGTTGCAAAGTCCACCTTCAGATAGAGACTGGGATGAAGGTGTGTGGACATTCAAAGATAAGTAATACTTCATTGGGGTTATAGCACAGGCATCCTGCCTGTGCAATCTAAAACTACTGGTTCGTGTCAATAGTTTTGGGGCGTTGGAAAAACGAACCGCAAAGAACGCAAAGCGCGCAAAGAAGGAATTAAGAAGAACTCCCCAAAATTAATAACACAGACTACTACGACAGCGCGTCTTTTGACTTCAACGTATAACTAATGGGATTTTAAAAATAAAATCTCATGTGGCACCTATCAAATTTTACTAGAAAGCTGAGTTTAATAATTATTCTTAGTTCGATAATCTCTCCTGCTGCGGCTCACAAAATCGAAGTCAAAGGAGATGTAGCTGGTCTTTGGCACATTGAACCAAACCATAGTCCTAAAGCTGGTGAAAATGCGAGAGCTTGGGTGGCACTGACACGAAGAGGAGGAAAAACATTACCTCTTAGTCAAGCTAATTGTCAAATGGCTGTTTACTCAAAACCTCGTAAACCCAAAGATGCACCTATTCTGAGACCAACCGTTAAAGCTATCAACGCAGAAAAATATCAGGGTATTCCCGGCGCCGATATTGTTTTTCCGAATACAGGACTTTACGAGTTGGAGTTAAGCTGCACACCAAAAACAGAAGGTGATTTCCGCGCGTTTGAAATGAACTATGATGTTACAGTCGCAACAGGAAAAACCTCTTCTGTTCCTTCCCCTCAAGCATCTCCAAACACACAGAAAGTCAGTGGCGCCAGTGCAGCAACAGAACCAGAAGGTGCTAATGTTGTATCATTAGCGTTACCAGTTGTTATAGGATTGGGTATTGTAGGAATCGCCGCATGGTTTATAAAAAAACGCTAACCAATATACTCAGCACTCAGCACTCAGCACTCAGCACTCAGCACTGAAATATGGAAATTAATTCGCTGTTTTATTTTATTATTGCTGGATTATGCGAAATTGGGGGAGGGTATCTAGTTTGGCTGTGGTTACGAGAAGGAAAAAGTCCTATTTTAGCTTTGCTTGGTTCAGTGTTGCTGACTGTATACGGGTTTGTTGCAACAAAACAACCTGCTAACTTCGGACGCGCGTATGCTGCTTACGGTGGTGTTTTTATTTTTCTGTCTATTATATGGGGTTGGAAAGTTGATGGAGTGGCGCCGGATAAGTTCGATTGGTTAGGTGCTAGTATCATATTTGTAGGCGTGTTAATAATGATGTATACGCCTCGAAACTAGTCAAAAACAAGAATAGTTTTATAACCAAATTAGAAGTTTTAGAAGCACTCAAAAAAATTGGAAATAATTGAGACAGCATCCAATACTGCTCGGATAAGAAATTGATCCCCCCAACCCCCCTTGATAAGGGGGGCTTAAAACTGCTCTTATTCCCCCCTTATTAAGGCTATGGTGTATACACAAGTCTCTAAAAATGACCTTTCTTCTCTTTCTTTGTGTTCTTTGTGCCTCTGTGGTTCATAAAAATTTAAACCACAAAGACACAAAGGTCACAAAGGAGGGATATTGAGGAGGGTTTATAAAGATGTGTGTACACCGTAGCCTTATTAAGGGGGGTTAGGAGGGATTGTATTTTAGTAAAATGTCTTAACCGAGTAGTATTGAGACAGCATCGAGATTAATAGGTGAAGAAACTACCAAAAAACTTAGCCTAACTGATGCTGCTGAGATAATGCGTCCATTTTACGAACAGGGAAGCGAATTTGTAGTTTTTGCAGACCAATAATTTGAGGACTTCTATGAGTATGAGTCAGAAAAAAGTTCTTCAGGAGTATGACAAAATAGCGGAAACTTATGACCAACGTTGGAACAGCTACATTAGCAAAACATTAACTTTTCTGAAAAACTGGGCAGATATTCCACCTCAAGCATCAGTATTAGATGTTGGTTGCGGAACGGGTGAGTTTGAAAGTCTTATACTACGTGATAATCATAACCAGCAAATTACAGGTGTCGATATTTCAGAACAAATGTTATTTGCTGCTAAACAGAAATTTCAGGCACATTCTAATGTAGATCCTAACGTTTCCTTTCAAATCGCAGGTGCCTCAAATTTACCTTTTGCAAATCACAGCTTTGATATAATCGTATCTGCCAGTGCATTTCATTTTTTTGATGACCCCGTTGCAGCGTTAGCAGAAATGACGCGCGTATTGAAACCGCATGGAAAAGTATTTATTTTGGACTGGTGTAAAGACTACTTTTTTTGCCGTTTAATTGACCTATACCTAAAAATGCTTGACCCTGCTCACGAACGCTGCTACACTCAAGCCGAATTCCACAATTTACTTACATCCGCAAATTTTAACATTCAACGCGCGGCTAAATTTAATTTTGATATAATTTGGCAAATGATGATTGTAGAAACAACATCGTAGGGTACGTGACGCTATTAACAATCTACAACGAAGCTAATAATCCTGTAGCGTCACGCACCACAAGCGCCTGATTTAAGGTAAGCTAGGATATAACCCGACCTACAACTGTCTATAATGAAAACATCCAACGTAATTACAACTTTATGGATGTGACTAAAACGATTGATACTCAAGTTACATTGCCTGTAGAATTGTATCAATTACTTGCCGAACAGGCACAAGCACATGGTAATTCTATAAGCAGTGAGGTTACAGCCTTGCTAACTCCTTTACTATTGCAAATGCCCCCAGAGCTAGCAGAGGAAATTAAAGCTTGGGAGGCAGCAAGCGATGAGGATTGGCTAGCTATGGAAGCTACTCTAGCATCACAAGATGATGAGACTCCCTTGCATTGGAGTTAGTAATTAATGGCAAGAGGAGACATTTATATAATTGGTTTGCCAGAGTCTGATGGACGCGAAGAAAAAGGAAATCGTCCATCTGTCGCAGTACAAACAGATACTGAAACTTCTCCAATGTTGATGATAGTTCCGCTTACATCATCATTAAAAGCCCTACGGTTTTCATTTACAGTTAGAATTGAACCCTCCGAATTTAATGGTTTAACCATTCCTTCGGTTGCAATGGTATTTCAAATGCGAGCTATTGACCGGAAAAGAATAATTAGGAAGATAGGTAAGTTAGAGTCGCAATATTTAGGACAGGTTGATACAGAAATTTGGAAAATGTTGAAGCCCCCAGAAAATTAGGATTTATTAAAAAAATCAAATTGTACCAGCAATAATATTAATACTCAGCGCTAAAATAACTGTGTTGAAGAAAAAAGTTAACACACCATGTATTAATGATAATCGCCTCATAGCATGTGATGTGACTTGAACATCTGAAACTTGACAGGTCATGCCAATTACAAAGGAAAAATACATAAAGTCCCAGTAATCAGGTTGTTTCTCTTTTGGAAAATCTAAACCGTAATCTGTTTTTTGTTCTGGGTCTTGGGTATCATTACGGTAATAAAGGTGTGCGTAATGTAAAGCAAACATTGTATGCATTAGCAACCAAGATACAACGATTGTAAAAGCGGCAAGCCCTACATGTAAAGCGATTAATTGAAAAGGAATATTTTTATCTTTATTGCTGTTGAGCATAAAGCCAATAGCCAGAAGACTCGCACAGGCTGCTGCAATAATTACAGTCATTATTGTCAAACGACTATTGTCTTGAATTTGGGCGTTGCGACAAATAGCTTGAGGATTTGTGCTACTCATCTTTGACCATGCCAATGCTAAAAAACAAGTTACGCTTGCATCCCAAGAAATGATACTACGAGTTGGCAAGTGTATCCAACGTGGAATTAAAATACACACTATCACGAAAACAGTAGCGGAAATAATTAATCGGAGCCGCGCGCCTTTTTGTTTGAGCATATAATAACAATGATTGTGGTTAGATTCCCGACTTATTAAAGAAGTCGGGAATCTTAAGAAGTCTAAGCTACCCAGATGTTTCTAAAAAATCTAATGGCAAAGCTAGCAAGGACAATTGCAAAGTATATTAATATTGGTAATCCCCAACGACTGTAACGAGATAGTAACATTCCAAAGGCAATGGCAATTGATACAATACTATAAGCATAGCGTTCTGCGGAGACAATGCTGCCTGAAAACAACACTAGTAGTAATGAAAAAATACCGTAGCTAAGTACAACAGGACGAAGTTCGTTACGAAAATGCCATAGCAGATAGCTGCCACCGAATACCATGTAAGTTTTGACAAACCCGTCTCCCCATAATAGCCACATCCATGCTAGTAATATAAATGCTATACATGCTGATACAAATTTATTTAGCTGCTGGTGTCGGCGCCAAAGTAAATAAGCTCCAACGCAAATTACAGCAAATTGAACTGGATGAAATATATTTTTAGGTGTGTAGTTATTCCAGTTGAGCGAACCAAAAATTCCATGAATAAAATGTATTCCCCAATTACGTAAGTCTACACCCGCAGCAGAACGATGTCCAAAAGCTGCTTGTGCTGTTAAAAAAGCTAATGGGTCGCCAAACTGAATAGCACAATACCCACTGTAAAGCAAAAATCCAACACTTGTTACACCTGCTACAATACGAGCCTTGATATCTTTATTTTTCCAAGCTAAAAATAAATATGTTGGAATTAGTGTAATACCTGTAAGCCGAGTCGCTGTTGTTAAGGCGCCCCAAATAGCAGCCCAAACATACTTATTTTTGTCGAAAGCTCGTAAAGATAAACTGCTTAACAGCAAAAATAACCCTTCTGTATACGTAACGGTGCCATAAAGTGATAGGGGACACCACACGAAACCTGCAACCGTCCAACGCGCGGCTTTGATACCATGTCGTTCGCTAACCCAATTGTATATTACGATTAATGCTCCCAAAAATGCCAAATTATTAACTAGTGTCCCTGCAACCTCAAACGGCAACCCTAATTTCATTACTGCTGAAGTAATACCGGGGTATAAGGGGAAGAAGGGAACCGAATGTAAACGACCATCGTTAATAAACTCATAACCTGAAGTTGCTATCTGTTGATACCATGCTCCGTCCCAACGCGCGAAACCATCCCATCCCACAGTCGCTATATGCCGACCCTTCGATACCAAGGGAGCAATTAGCTGCATGGCAATTACAACTATTATTCGGCTACATAACCATAGAACTAAAATAAACTTTAAACCGTTTGCTTTGTCAAAAAACATTGTAATCTTTTTAGAGACTGGGTTTTTATGTAAGAATACATCGTTTCTTCAATTTTTTGACACAACAGTGTAACATAGTCTTTTTAATATGGACAACATTATCGTTATTACCAAGCGAAATTTTATGAACAGTGCCCCATCTTCAATAGTTAACACTAGTCAGCCAAGACCTCAAAATGATTTAGTGCGTATGTACCTTCACGAAATTGGACGCAAACCGCTGTTGACGCACAACCAAGAACTGACGATGGGACGGCAAGTTCAACAGCTAATGATGCTGCTTGCTGTAAAAGACCAGCTCGCTATTCAACTAGGGCGCCTGCCAACAGATACAGAATGGGCGTTAAGTCTTAATATTGACGAGGAAACGCTTCACGCACAAATCAAAAGTGGGCAAGAGGCAAAGCAAAAAATGATTGAAGCTAACTTGCGGTTGGTTGTGTCAGTTGCTAAAAAATATCAGCGCCGCAATATGGAGTTTCTTGATATTATTCAAGAAGGTACATTAGGTTTGGAACGGGGTGTCGAAAAATTTGACCCAGATAAAGGTTATAAGTTTTCCACTTACGCTTATTGGTGGATCCGTCAAGGTATTACGCGCGCTATCTCACAAAAATCGCGGGATATACGTTTACCCATTCATGTTACCGAAAAACTTAACAAAATTAAACAAATTCAGCGAGAACTGTCTCAAACATTAGGTCATACTCCCTCTGTTTCGGATATCGCAAAAGCCCTTTCTTTAGAACCAAGTCAAATTCGAGAATATTTACTTTTAGTTCGTCAACCAATTTCTTTAGATTTAAAAATAGGCGCCGCACAAGATACTGAACTATGCGAGATGCTTGTTTCAGACGCTCCACCTCCTGAAGAGTATGCTGAACGCGAATTACTTTGTCAAGAAATTAAAAATTTATTAGAAGTACTTAATCCTCAACAGCGAGAAGTATTAACTTTACGTTTTGGTTTAACCAATGGTGAGGAAAAAACTTTGGTACAAGTTTCTCAACTTATGGGTTTGAGTCGAGAACGTATCAGACAAATTGAACAACAAGCTTTCAAAATTTTACAACGATATAAGTACAAATTAAAAAATTATCTAGCTAGCTAATTTCATTCCGGCATACAGTTTAAGCTGCGCTAACAGCAAGAGACTTTTGACGTATCGGAATTTGAATTATAAATTCTGTGTCGGTGCCTCTTATGGATGTAAACATCAACTTACCACCGTGTGTTTTGGTAATAATTTGATAGCTAATAGACATTCCCATTCCTGTTCCCTTACCAACGGGTTTAGTTGTAAAAAATGGGTCAAAGATACGTTGGTGGAATTGTATTGGAATATCTGGACCATTATTGGCAATTTTTATTTCCACCAATTGGGAATCTACTATATAAGTGCTAATTGTAATTCGATTGTATTTGGCTATTTCTGGACTTTTTTGCTCGTAATTTGCTTCTTCTAAAGCATCAACAGCATTTGCTAAAATATTCATGAATACCTGATTTAGCTGTCCGGCGTAACACTCTACTTGAGGTATATCGCCATAATTTTTCACAATTTCGATTTCTAAGTGTTTTTTACCTGTTTTAAAACGGTGCTGCAAAATTAACAATGTACTATCAATACCCTCATGAATGTCTACTAATTTCAATTCTGCTTCATCCATCCGCGAAAAGTTCCGTAACGATAGCACTATTTGCCGGATACGCTCACTACCTATTTTCATCGAACTTAGAATTTTCAATAAATCATCTTTTACAAACTCTAAGTCTGTTTTCTGTGCTAACGCGCGAATTTCTGCAACTGGCGTAGGAAAATGTTTTTGGTAAAGTTTTATCAATTCCAGTAGGTCTTGAACATATTCCTGCATATAATCGAGATTTGCGTGAATAAAATTTACAGGATTATTGATTTCGTGAGCAACACCTGCTACTAACTGTCCTAAGCTGGACATTTTCTCTTGCTGTATGAGTTGACTTTGAGTCCGCTGTAACTCATGCATTGCCTCTTCGAGAATTTGATTTTTGTTCTCAAGTTCAACTTTGGAGGAATAAATTTGGCTGAAGCAGGCCAGCAAATCAAAACTTCGATAAAAGCTGAGAAAGTAAATGGCAATTATTACCGTTAATAAATCTGTTGCCACTTGCCAAGCAACTGGGTTTGGTAGTCCTAACTGAGCAGCACTATGCATCCCGTGACCTAATGCACAGCTAAAAAATATGCCAGCTACTGCTAGTACAAGCGGGTCAATCCCTGCATATCGGTTACGCCATATACCATATATAATGCCTGAAGATATTGCGAAATAACAAAATGATATAATTATGTTCTCGCCTGTTAGTATCAAAGAAACGTTCGTAAATTCCAAATTATGCATAAATTACAATGTGAACACTAACGACCTTATTTGTTATGATTACATGATTTTCTCATTAGACAGTATCGTAAACCAAACATTTTACCATTAAGTGCTTCTCTTACAATTTAATCTTTCTTATTGTTTTAATTACTTCTTAATGTTTTTTTAATTTCTAACTTGTAATTTCTAACGAATAGCTGGTTAAATTTATTCAAAAATAGCATCGGTAAAATTACAGTTTATCAGATTTGTATACTGAAGTAAAGCACCTCTAAAATCGGCGCCTGTTAAGTCAGCTTCATCAAGACAAACGTTATTAAGGCAGGCGCCTCGGAAGTCAGCATCTTGCAAATTGGCTTTTCTCAAATTTGTTCTAAATAACTGCGCTTGAGTTAAATTAGCTTGTTTGAGATTAATTTCGCTTGCATCCGCTCCAGTTAAATTTGCGTGACTCAAATTAGAATTACTAAAATCAGCCATATTTAGTTTAGCCGAACTGAGATTAATTTCGCTTAAAATTTCGCTCTGTAGATTTACACATCTTAAGTTCGCGTTAATAAACATTCGTTCTCCTCTTGCATAACGCTCTTTAAGTTCTTTTGGCTTTAAAGTCGCGATAACAGCTTTAGTATCACCTTGATAACACCATGACGCTTGCATCAGACTTGCAGCGGTATTAACGGCAACTTCATCGCACGAGTTGACGATAACACCATTGCAACCATCCCACTCAGCTTTTAGCATAAACGCGATTTCGTTCGCTTTTTCAATTGAGTCGAATAATAAAATAGCTCTGGGAGCTTCCGTAAACAAGCTTTGGATGTAATTGCGTATGTACATACAATTATAAGTGTGTCTATAACCCTATCTTAAACTGCTAACTGTAGTGTAAAATACTTCTAAGGGTAGATACACGCTATATCTAGCTTTTAACGTCATTACAATCCATCGGAAGAAATAACCATCTTACTCCGAGTGATTGAGTTAAATTTTTTCCAAAAATGCGGAAATAATATTAATAATGCTTCAACGCAAAGAAACTATCGGCTAAGAAACCCGGTTTTTTGTATAAAATTGTTTATTATACTAGGAGTCTGCTATGACCGCTCAATTACCAGTACCAGAATATAAAGAGCAAGACTATATCGATAAATACGACGAAATCACAAAAATTTCTGAAGATACATTGACCCTCGGTAACTCCCAGCTTGCAACTCGTCCTTTATTACCTCCTGCAACCGAAACTCAAAACGACTTAGAACGTATAAGCTCCGACCTTTTTGAGTTTTTGAGAAAGCTACCTGAGCATACAGCTTGGTTTTACAGCGAATACAAGTTTTTATTTATTAGCTTTGGCTCCGTCGTCGCAGCAGTTTTTGCTCTACGTATCGCAGCAGCTGTACTGGGCGCCATCAATAGTTTCCCACTGTTCAAAGAGTTCTTCCAGTTGGTTGGTATCGGTTACACTGCTTGGTTTGTGAACCGCTATCTCAAAAATGAATCAAATCGTAAGGAATTGGCGGAAACAGTTGATTCAATTAAGCAAGAAATCAATTAAAATCAAGACTACGTAAGGTGGGCACTGCCCACCTTACATATTGGCGTATAAACAATTAAAATCTGAAGAAAGTAAACTTATTATGCCAGTAAAGCGCTAATCCTTATACATATATATTGGACTTAGCGCTCTACTGTAATATGTTCAAGGTCTTTATATAAGATGACCCCACTTTATCGTTACTTATATACTAACCGCTATTTTTTCAGGCACCTTCTATCTTGATGCATAAAAATCATAATCTTTAGAGTGTTCCAATTAAAAAAATATCCCAAAGTAAATGTTGTAGGGTAGGCGTCCTGCCTGCCCATCAATATTGTAGGACAGGCGAGACGCCTATCCTACGGGATAATTTATTTCTTGGGCTACTCTTATAGGGATACATTATTTATTTTTGCTTATAGACACTATTATTAAAACTAATATTTTGAATAAAGTAGGGTTTTGGAGCAGTACGGTGATATAACCCTCGTGACTGAGCTACAAACGCATATAGTTCACTACTGGGAGGGAAGATTTTAATTGAAATCTGAGTAACTTAGATAAGTGTAACCAAATAAAAAACTTTTTTAGTTTAAGCATGTCAATGCTATAAAAGTAAGTTTGTTAAATTTGTCGGATGTCACATCCACAGCTAACACTTTTATTTTTATACCTTGAGATATGTTTTAAATTAAGTATTCATATAGCCAAATCAGGAAAGGAAATGACTACTTTTCTAGACAGTATTACCGATGGTGTAATTATCCTTGATACACAGTGGCGCTTTATATTCATCAATAACCAAGGCGCCAAGTTTTTCGATAAGAGTCAAGAAGAGTTGTTGAGTAAAAATATTTATGATGCGTGGACAGAAGCTAGTACAAGTATTTTTGATGAACACTGTCGAAGCGCTATAACTAAACAAGTGCCACACCATTGGCAGCAGTTCAGTTCTTTGCTTGACACATGGCTCGAATTTTACGTTTATCCATCAGAAAATGGATTAGTTTTGCTAATTCAAGAATCAAAACAACTTTCTGTGTCGAGGCAACTTCAAGAAGCACAACTCAATATATCTAACCCACTCGAATATCAGCTGCTTTACCAAACTGTCAAACTAGCTGAAACTGATGGTGCCGCCTTAAATCAGATGATACAGCATCTGATTGCTGAAGCTGCGTTGCGTCATACCAATGCTCAGTTAGCAAAAATACTTGAAAGTATTACCGATGGAGTTGTCGCTCTAGACCATGAGTGGCGTTACACTTTTGTTAATGAGAAGGCTACACAGATTTTACAAAAGTATGAAGGTGAGTTACTGGGTAGAAATATCTGGCAGGTGTATCCGCAGTTAGTTGATACACTAATTTACCAAAAATCTCATGAGGTTGCTCAAAAAGGCGCCTCGGCACAATTTGAAGCTTTTTATCCCGATTTTAACCTCTGGCTAGAACATAACATCTACCATTCTGTAAACGGCATTTCGATTTACTTTCGAGATATTACGCAGCGTAAACTCCGAGAAGCAGAGCGTCAAAGATTATTGGAACGTGAACAGGAAGCGCGCGTTGAAGTAGAAGTTGCAGAGCAAAAGTACGCTTTTTTATCAGAGGCAGGACGAGTATTAGCAACTTCGTTGGATACTCAAACAACTTTATCGACAGTAGTGCGTTCGGTTGTACCATTTCTTGCAGATTATTGTTTGGTGCAGAAACTGGGAAGTGACGGTTCTTTTCAGTCAGTTGCGGCAATGCACTGTATGAGCGAAAAACAGGGACTAGTTGATGAGCTTGCAAATCGTTATCAAAGTCACATTCAAAATCCAACTAGTTTAACAACTAGAGTTTTTCAAAGTCGAGAGCCGATTTTGATTACTGAGTTTGACCGTAGCGCGGCAGCTTTAATGGAGCAAGATGAAGAGCTACTTAGTATTTATGAGCAGTTAAATCCTAAATCTTGCATGATGATACCATTAATCTCGCGCGGTCAGATTTTTGGAACGTTATTTTTAGCTTATTCTGAGTCAGAACGTCGTTACACAGAATCAGATTTAGGTTTAGCAGTTGACTTAGCTTGTCGCGTGGCAATGTCGGTGGATAGCTCGCAATTATACCATCAAGCGCAGGAATCGAATCGTCTTAAAGATGAATTTTTGGCAACAATGTCCCACGAAATCCGCACACCGCTGCACGCTATATTAGGATGGGCACAAACGCTATCGCGTCGAAATGTAACGGATAGCGCAGTTTCCAAGGGAATTGAGACAATTGAGCGCAATGCTAAAAATTTGTTAAAGATAGTCTATGATTTGCTTGATGTTTCCCGTATTATTACAGGTAAGTTGTATTTAGATGCAGCGACTGTAGACTTTACAATCGTAACTGAGGAGGCGATATCGTCGTTACAACTTGCAGCAAAAGCAAAATCAATTCATATCGAGACATACCTTGACCATAATATTAATCCGATTCGTGGTGATGCGGAGCGTTTGAGACAAATTGTCTGGAATTTAGTTTCCAACGCGATTAAATTTACACCCAACGGGGGAAGCGTTACAATTCGTCTTTTTGAAGTTCAGCAGTATGTCCAGTTAGAGGTTAGTGATACAGGGCAAGGTATTCACAGTAGTTTTCTACCATACATATTTGACCGTTTTCGTCAAGCAGATGGTTCTTTCACTCGTGTGAATGGGGGGTTAGGATTAGGTTTGTCTTTAGTACGCCCCTTAGTCGAAATGCATGGTGGTACTATTAATATCTATAGTGCAGGAAAAGGTCAAGGCACAACTGCCACTCTCAGACTGCCAATTTCATCTGTTTGATTTGATTGTAGGGAAGTAGCATATCACGTTTATACACCAATATCCAACTATTCAACAAGCGCGTCTATACACGGAAATCCTTCAACTCTACACAAAGATTATGTATCCATACACTGAAATTTTGCGTCCGTACACCGAAATTCCAGGTCTATGATTAATACTTTTGAGGAGAGCTTAATGACAAGAGAGGAGCTATTACAGAGATACGCACAGGGAGAAAGGGACTTTGCAGCAGCTAATTTGGCAAATGTATCCTTATCAGGTGTAGACTTACGTGGTATAGATTTAAGTAGAGCTAATTTAGTCGAAGCAGATTTATCGAGTACGAATTTGAGTTTTGCTAATTTACGTGAAGCGAATTTAGTCAAAGCGAATTTAATGCAAGCGAACTTACATCATGCAATGCTTCTCAAAGCTAATTTGAGTGAGGTTCAGTTGAACGCTGCAATTTTGACGAATGCTGTTTTAGTTGAAGTCAATGCTAGTTATGCTTTTATGCTTGAAGCGGTTTTAACTGGAGCTAACTTGAATGATGCCTTTTTACACGGCGCCATTATGCCAGATGGTAGTGAATATGTGCCAGAAGCAGTGAAAAAATAAGGTTATATCATGTCCGGATACATAGTAATAGCTTTGACGCACCCCACACACCAAAATTAATGGCACAGAACAGTAGTAAATTTTCAAGGGACTAACATAATTTTAAAGTCCCCATTTTTAAGCGGAGACTTTAAAGGGATCAATTATTCCTAAATCTGAACCGATACAACGAATTCAGGATTATAAATTATGCTTTATCAACGATGTCCTTAACGCCATCTTTGACATCTTCTTTAGCGTTGCGAGCTTCAGCTTCTACTTGTTTAGCTTGACCTTCTGCTTTATCTGCTGGGTCGCCAGTTAGCTTACCTAATGCTTCTTGCGCTTTACCTTCGATATTTTTAGCAGCAGCTTTTGCTTTTTCTTCTAAACTCATGGTCTTGCTCCTTATGATGTTAACTTTGCAGTTATTCTGCAAATATTTAATTAAAAGACAATGCTATTTGCCTTCGACAATTATTAATTTAAACAATCTTTATCGCTACGTCACCCAACCTAAGTCAGATAAAAGTAAATATATTGTATTCCAAAAGGTATATCTTAATTAAATTTAATTTACTCTATATAGAATAGAAAAACTCGCTTAGAGCAAAAACCCGGTTATAAAGGCTAAAATCTTTAATATCTCTCTTAAGGTTGGTGAAAAGCGTAGAATTTATAGGGTAGTCTCAAAATGAATTCAGCTAAATACCAACAATTGATAGAAATCAAGGCTTATGCTTCTACAAGATAAAGAAACCGGAAATTTAGTAGAAATAAATGACTTGCAGGCGTTATTAAGCCCAAACCAAGATAGCGTTACAGTGCAAACTCAAGCAGGAGAAGAAGAGCAAGACCCAGAACCATTAAAAAAATCAAATTTGGTTTTCCCATCTGGTGAAAGTTTACCTCGCTGTTGGTTTGATGCTGACTACCAGAAAAAATAATCAGTAAGTGCTGTATTAACTGTTCAATTGAATAAGTTAAATTACTTGGGTGGACATTTGTTCGCCCTTGTTAGTATAAATCAAGCTATGGGTTGAATGTTACGTTTTTACAAGATTCAAGATTTGAGCGAGGATAACACTGTATACGATAATAATTATATATTTGCTTTTATAAAGGGAACTCATGGCTAAACCCGTAATAATGACGGTTGACGACGACCCAGAAGTTTTACAAGCAATTGCGCGCGACCTAAGACAAGAGTATGGTGACCGCTATCGGGTAATGCGTGCGGAGTCAGGAGCAGCAGCGCTAGACGCACTTGAAAAGCTTAAGCTTCGTAATGAAACAGTAGCATTGTTCCTTGCCGACCAACGAATGCCACAAATGTCGGGTGTCGAATTTTTGGAAAGTGCGCTGTCGATGTATCCTGATGCAAAGCGCGCGTTACTTACAGCGTATGCTGATACAGATGCAGCTATCCGCGCAATTAACACGACAAAGGTCGATTATTATTTGATGAAACCGTGGAACCCTCCAGAAGAACGGTTATATCCAGTCTTAAATGATTTACTCTATGATTGGTTAGCTAAATTCAATCCACCATTTGATGGTATAAGGGTAGTTGGCAACCGTTGGTCACCGCATTCGCATTCTGTAAAAGACTTTCTCGCGCGTAACCAAGTACCTTATGAATGGATGGATATTGAGTTATCCTCTGAAGCACAGAAACTAGTTGAATATGCTCAATGCGACCATTTGCAATTACCTTTAGTATTTTTCCCTGATGGCACAAATACTCTGCAACCAACGAATGCCCAAATAGCCGAAAAAATTGGCTTACGAACTCAAGCTGGAAAACCCTTCTATGATTTAGTTATCGTTGGTGGTGGACCTGCTGGTTTAGCTGCTGCTGTTTACGGTGCATCCGAAGGTTTACGTACAGTCATGCTTGAACGTGAGGCGCCTGGAGGGCAAGCGGGTACTAGTTCACGTATAGAAAACTACTTAGGCTTCCCTACAGGACTAAGCGGTGGAGATTTAGCGCGTCGGGCGGTAGACCAAGCAAAACGTTTTGGCGTGGAAATTCTCACACCTCAAGAAGCTCAGGGTCTTCGCGTATCAGACCCATATAGATTTATACAGTTAGCAGACGGAAGTGAGATTAGCTGTCATGCATTGATATTAGCACTGGGTGTATCATGGCGCCGTTTGGATATACCAGGTGTAGAACGGTTAACAGGTGCAGGTGTTTATTATGGTGCCGCGCAAACCGAAGCATTATCATGTCGAGGAGAAGAAGTATATATAATAGGTGGTGCCAACTCTGCTGGACAAGCAGCGATGTACTTTTCTAAATACGCCGCAAAAATCACAATGTTAGTGCGGGGAGAATCTTTGACAAAAAGCATGTCGCAGTATTTAATCGAGCAAATAGCGTCAACACCAAACATCGAAGTCAAAGTACACACCAGTGTCATCGAAGCAAAAGGTGAAACTTCTTTAGAAGCCATTACACTGCAAAACGTTTTAAGTCAAGAAACACAAATAGTACCCGCAAACTCACTGTTCATATTTATAGGCGCCCAACCAGCAACTCAATGGTTAGATGGAGTAGTAGAACGTGACGAACGCGGTTTTATATTAACAGGGCCAGACTTAAAACGTAATGAAAGGCGCCCTTTTGGTTGGAACTTAGAACGCGACCCATACCTGTTAGAAACAAATATCCCAGGAGTGTTTGCAGTTGGAGACGTGCGTCATAACTCAGTTAAACGTGTAGCATCAGGAGTTGGGGAAGGTTCAATATGTGTTCAATTTGTTCACCAATATTTGAGTAAAGTTTTGTAAAATCCCCCAACCCCCCTTAATAAGGGGGGCTTAAAATCCACTTATTTTCTAAATTTTTAAAGTAGCTAAAAACACACTCTTTCCCCCTTATTAAGGGGGGTTAGGGGGGATTAACTAACAATTTGCTTATCAGATTCAGTTTTCTTTTTACTTTTAGGTAAGAAGTCGTCTATATTCATAGGCGTTCTTCTTAAAGTATCTAAAGGAACTAGAAACTCACTTGCTTTTACCTTCATATCAAGCGCAAAGAAAACTCCCATCATCTCAGAAAAAGTGGCGCCATCATAATCTTTATCTTCATAATGCTTCAATTTTTCTTCTGTTAAACTAGATAGCGCAGCAAGTTCTTTGTGACTCAATTTTGAAGCAATACGAAGCTCTAATTAACAGTTGTGGAAAATAGTAAATATCCTCAAGCGTCAAAACTATAGGTGTATGACTGTCATGAGCAACAAGACTTTCGTACTCAGCTATCTCCGCTTGTAATTTTTCTATATGGCACAGTAGGGCACTTCTGCTTGACTCCCATTTGAGGAAATCTTTGTTTTTGCGTTCTTCATCTTTATCCATTAAATCAATAGAATATTGAAACTTTTGAACCCATTCTTGAGACACTTGGTATTCTAAATCACTTTTAATCATGGTTCCAACCTCCGGTATAACACTCTTATGTATTAGGACAAAGGAACTAGCTAAAAGCTTATTATAAATCAGGACTTACAGTATTATTACAATCAGGAGTTGGTGCGTGACGCTAGAAGTCCTATAACTACGTTGAGATTTGTTCGTAGCGTCACGCACCCTACGTTTTTATGTGCCAACTGGCTAAGTCATAATAAATATTAAAATGGTTATTAATGTCATAATCTCTTAATAAATCCGGTTCTCCATCATTATGCTGCACGACCCTAACCAAGATACCTTGTTTCCAAAGTTACCCGAAGACGCATTACAGAAAATGCTGACAGTCGGCGCCCAAATACATTTTAATGCTGGTGATATTGTATTTACAGAGGGGCAAGCAGATTATAAATTTTGTATTGTTTTAGATGGTGAAATTGAAATAACCAAGCAGCTTGGTGGAGAGAGAAAATTGCTTGCGGTTCACCGTCGAGGTGAGTTTATGGGTGAAGTATCAATGTTAACTGGGCAAGGTTCTACAGCAAGCGCACGTGCATTGACTGCTGCTACGGTTTTAGAAATAGATAGTGAAACTTTTAAACGTATTATAGCTGAGTGTTCACCAATTGCAGATGTAATTTTGACTGCGATGGTAGGACGCAGTAAAGATGTGGAAGTGCAAATGCGTCACTCTGAAAAACTTGCAGCACTTGGTAAACTTTCAGCAGGTTTAGCGCATGAATTAAACAATCCCGCAGCAGCAGCAACACGCGCGTCATCCAACTTACGTGAAATTTCAAAAACTTTACAATCTTTAACGTGTCAACTATATTCGTTATCGCAAGACCAATTAAAGTTTATTTGTGACTTTGAACTTCAAGCAAATTCTACTATAAAACTTGACCCTTTAGACCAAAGCGACTTGGAAGACGCTGTAACCGACTGGTTGGAAGACCATGATATTAAGAATAGCTGGAAAATGGCGCCAACATTTGTGAATACAGGTATAAATACAGATAAACTAGATAATCTTGCAGACCAAATACCACAAGATAAACTGGAAATAGCACTACATTGGTTAGAAGCAAAACTTGCTCAAACTTGTTTATTAAACCAAATTGAACAAAGCACGGCGCGCATCTCGGAAATAGTCAAAGCAGTTAAAGGCTATTCTTACATGGATCAGGCACCGTTGCAAGAACTCGACGTACATCAAGGAATAGAAAACACTTTAATTATATTTGGGCACAAACTCAAAAAAGGTATAACAGTAAAAAGAGAATATGATTTAACATTACCGCGTATCCAAGCTTACGGCAGTGAACTAAACCAAGTTTGGACTAACTTAATAGATAACGCAATAGATGCCATGAAAGGCAAAGGACAATTAACGATTCGTACTGAATCAGATAATACTTGTATATTAGTAGAAATTACTGATACAGGAATAGGAATACCAGAAGCCGTACAACCGCGTATATTTGAACCATTTTTTACTACAAAAGAAATGGGCGCCGGAACTGGATTAGGTTTAGATATAGCTTACCGTATTATTGTGAAAAAACATCACGGTGATATTCACGTTCAATCAAAACCTGGAAATACCTGTTTTCGTATTTATTTACCAATTAACCCAAATAATAAAATTAAATGTGAAAGAGTTGATCCCCCCAACCCCCCCTTGATAAGGGGCAGGGCTGATTCATTCTTGGAAGGAAATTAGGTTCAGTTTAAATTTTCTACAAAATGACACGTAACTTCTTCTTTTCTTTGTGCCCTTTGTGCCCTTTGTGGTTTATTTCTTTAAAGAACCACATAATCCGGAGGATTTCCCGCAGGGTAGACACGAAGAACACAAAGGGCAATAGCGATTTTTATTTTTAGAATGAAACAGCCCTGCC
>NZ_JBXXZH010000139.1:0-24836 GCF_059640475.1 Calothrix sp. CBUCES-K 9914 | reverse complement strand
TGGAATCCCCTCAGAAACTGAGTTTCTCCAGAACGAACCGCACTACCAATAAAAGAGGACACGTTGTAAAGATATGTAACGAAAATGCTTGAAGTCCCTGATTTTACGTTGTTTCAATACCTGATTCAGCGTCTTCTCTAAGAGTGAAAACATCCTTAAAAAGGTCATTAATAGAAAAGTTTGAGAAACGGAATAGCGTGAAGAGTTGATTTTATCGTGCAAAAAATTGAATATCTATACACCATTTTTTGGCAATTTAGTAAATTAGTCAATCACGTTCCGCAATAAAAGTTTACAACGTGTCCCATCGTACAGGTATCTCGGCGGACACCCTTGGGGGCACCGAACTCGTTTACGATCTCAAAAATCACAAAAATTCCTGTAATTCTCCCGTAAAAGGTGGTTATACGGAAAAATTCTGTATAATACCTAGATAAGGGGGTAAAAAAGAAGTTATTAGGGGTTGAGAAAAAGATTATACGTAAAGTTTTCGTATAATACATAGTTACGCTGCACATCACGGGATAAAATGCCAAGTGGCTGTAATATTGGAGACACAAAAATTTTGAAGAATAAACAAGCTCTTAAAGCAGTAAAGTCCAGACTACAGACAAAGAATTTGAAAAATTCTCTGTTTAGTAGTTTGCTCAGTTCTAATCTTTGTTTACCGATATTTTTTATTGTAAATGCTGTAGGGATTAGTTTCGGAAGTATGATGCTTCTTGAGCAAGTTCTTCCGGCGCAGGCTCAGTCCGCAGTTCAAGAGCTTCTGAATACCCAAAATATATACCGATCGCAAGTCGGTGTCCCTCCCCTCAAATGGAATAACTCCTTGTCCCAAGAGGCACAAAATTATGCGAACTACCTCGCATCGCATAGATTATTTCAACATAGCAATGTCAGAGGAGAAGGAGAAAATCTTTGGATGGGCACATCACGTCGGTTTAAGTTTACCCAAATGATTCAGAATTGGGGAGACGAAAAGCGGCTTTATCGCCCTGGTGAAGTCATCACTCAAACTAACTATCACAGTTTTGGTCACTATACTCAAATGGTTTGGCGAAAAACAACACAAGTAGGCTGTGGTGGTGCTGAAGGGAAAGATGGGCAATATAGACTCGTTTGCCGCTACAGTCCTGCAGGAAACACTATCGGTCAACGTCCATACTAATGGAACAAACTCTGATCGCTGCTCAATTAATAAGCGTCAGAGCATAACAAATCATTGGAGTGGACAGATATGGTATTTTCGGTTTGAGTTAGAGGCGATTGCTTGCCGCTCAATGAAGCCGTTAGCCATCTCAATTCACCTGAGTAAATCGTATTTTCAACTCTAAATGATGACAAAGATTTTGCATGAACTTTTTTAGGGGAACTTTCCCATAAAGTCAACACCCTACCCTGGGCAGGGCTGTTTCATTCCCTCTCAAATCGGATTTGTCAAGATGGTTAGCTATAAAAATCATAAGTATGGGTAGCAATGAAATAGACTTTTAAGCACATAAATATAAGTGTGATTGTTTATTTTATCGGCGCCTTGGTAGCAAAATTACCAATAAAGATTTGCGCGAAACCCTTGATTTTTAAAGATTTTTAGGGAACGAATCAGCCCTGCTACCCTGGGGGGGAATCAGTTTAATTCAAAATCTAAACTTTATTTTGTATATTGCGTTTTACTTTCCAACCAACGAGAAGAGATAAACCAACAATAAACATCGGCGCCATTGATGGTTCAGGAACGGGAGTAATTACGAGTGAGAGGTTATCGAAGTAAGCATCATTCACCCGTCCTCGCACATAGTCAGCGTTCAACAGCACGTTGATTTGACGTGTGCCAACCGGAACTATACCGTTTACTGATTGCAAAAATAAACCTGTGGTGTTTTTTCGTTGTTGTGCAGTTGGTGAAGTGATGCTTCCAGACCCTAAAGATTGATTGTTCTGACCAAGAAAAGAAACATTGACTATAGCGCTGTCTGCATCAGTGCTATATCCACCCAACCAACCACTGAGACTGTAGGCGCCTTTTCCAGCATCGATAATTGATGCAAGGTCACCTACATTAATTAATTGAGAAGCGCTTGAAGAAGCTCTATCACCACCACCATAAAAGAAAGCGTTCCCACGTAAGGTAGGTCCCGGACTATTTGCATTGGGAAGTCCGCTAACACTAACTATTTGATTTGCAGGATTTACAAACTCAAAACCGCTTGCACCATAGCATAATACGCTAAAACTACCAGTCGGCGCCCAACCAGGAATAGTAGGAATAGCAGAACCAACAGCGTCTCCTACGGCATCGCATTTACCTTGTTCAGCATTTCCATTCACAATTAAATTCTGACCCACTGCTGCATCTACACGACTAGAAAACATCAAACTAGTGCAGGCATAAGCAATGATGCAAAAGGGAAGGATATTGAGTTTGTTCATAATCTATTTACTAGGGAAATTTGATTTTTAATACTTATGTGGTTTCCTAATTAATTCAAATAATACCAACTTTGTCAGAGTAAATCAATATAAACACGTACCTAAAAGCCAACTTTATTAAATCTTCGCAATGCGACCCAAGACTGATTTGAAGGTATTATATTCATTTACACAGTTTTTGCATTATTGCAAAGTATTTTACGCATAATCAATCTTCAAGTAAAATTAACCGTAAAGGGTCTAAATGTACGTACCACGGCAAAGGTTCGTCTTTAAGAGTAGCCCATTTTTCTTTTAATATTTCTACTTGTAAGTGATAATCATTCGCGTTGTGAGAAGGAGAGTTTAGTTTGAGAAATAGCGTCATTCTATGAGGTGTTTCGCTAGTTCTTACTAAATAACAAGGAAAAGTATTTTCAGAAAAGCTATTGTGTCTTACACTAATATGATGCGCGCGGATAGCAATGTGAGATAATTGATCAGGTATTGGTTCGATTACCTGTAAAGTGCAGCCCCAGTCAAGAGCCTCTACTTGTTGAGGTTCTGTCATTACAGCTTGTGAAAAATTCTTACAGCCAGTAATCTTAGCTACGCTAACTGTAGCCGGATGTTCAAAGATATCATGTTTGGAAGCATATTGCACTGATGAACCTTTGTCTAACACTAGTAAATTTGGACAAACTCGATAGGCTTCTTCCATATTGTGGGTGACAAATAAAGCGGCGCCGTTATAATTGGCTAACCTATCTATCATTTCTTGTTCTAGCTGACTTCGTAAATAAGTATCGAGAGCAGAAAACGGTTCATCTAATAATAAAGCTTCTGGTTGCGAAGCTAATGCTCTTGCTAATGCAACCCGTTGTTGTTGACCACCAGAAAGTTGGTGTGGATATCTATCTTCTAACCCTTCTAACTGTACCGTTAAAAGTTGAGTTTCTACTTGTTGCTTAATTGCCGTTTTAGACAAACCCTTTGGCAAACCGAAAGCGACATTTTGCGCTACAGTCATATGAGGGAAAAGCGCATAATTCTGTACTAAAAAACCTATACGTCTAGAGCGACTGGGAATATTAATTTTTTTTGTTGAGTCAAATAACACTCGCCCATTCAATACAATTTTACCTGAGCTTGGTGTTTCTATCCCGGCAAGGCAGCGCAATATCATACTCTTGCCGGCGCCTGACCCTCCCAACAATCCTAAAACTTCCCCCCTTGCAGTGAAAGCAACCTTTAAATCAAACCCAGGAAAGTTCTTTTCAATATCTACAAATAAACCAGAATCAGATGTAGAGACGTGACATGTCACGTCTCTACGGAGTTGGGAGTTAGGAGTTGGGGATTTGGCATTTTTTATTCTTTTGTCTACTTGCACTCCCCTTCTATGAGTCCTTGTCTCTCGAGACTTTTGCCAAATGTTAACCGCGATAATACCAGATAGAGATGTACTCATAATTACGAGTGACCAAAACCATGCTTCGTTATTCGCTCCTCCTTCAACAGCAAAATAAATAGCTAAAGGCATCGTTTGAGTTTGCCCTGGAATGTTTCCTGCTAACATCAGTGTGGCGCCGAACTCTCCTAAAGCGCGCGCAAATGCTAAAGTTGTTCCTGCTAAAATACCTGGGAGCGACAACGGTATCATAATTCGCCAAAAAACTGACATCTCAGACGCTCCAAGGGTTTTGGCGACTAGGAGAAGATTTTCGTCAATTTGTTCTAAGGCGCCTAATGCAGTTCGATACATTAATGGGAAAGATACAACCGTTGCCGCAATAGCAGCACCATACCAGTTAAAAACAATACTAAATCCCCCGAATGTACGATCCAAGAATTGTCCCGCAGGTCCAAACTTACCAAAAAACATCAGCAGTAAAAATCCAACAACCGTAGGAGGTAAAATTAGAGGTGAGACGAAAATCCCCTCAATAAAGGATTTACCTTTGCCCCGATACTTGAGCATCCAGTAAGCAGCGGCAATACCAGCAAAGAAAGTAATAATTGTTGCCAGTAATGAGGTTTTGAGCGATATCCAAAGCGGGGAAAGGTCTTGTGGCATTTTGCGATTTTGCTCCGCACATGAATAGATTAAAAAAACTTCTTGTTATAAGTGCGTGACGCTACTAGATTATTTGCTTCGTTTGAAAATTGTTGGTAGCGTCACACACCCTACGTTTGTTTCATTTAAGGCAAAAGAAAACCGTATTTTTTTAAAATAGCTTTAGATTGGTCTCCAGATAAATACTGTACAAACTCTCTAGCTGCTTGTTGACTTTTACTCTGCTTCAGCACTGCCATTGGGTATATAATTGGCGAATGATATGTTTCCGAAGCTGAGACGACAGTTTTAACTTTGTCAGAAATTGCCGCATCAGTTCGATAAACTAAACCTGCATCTGCGTTTCCAGACTCTACAGCTGCCAAAACTTGCCGCACGTTATTAGCGAAGACAAATTTGGGTTTGATTTTATCGTAGATTTTTAGCTGTTTCAGAACTTGTTCTGCATATTGTCCTGCAGGTACGCTTCTAGGTTCACCAATCGCAATTTTCTTGATATTGTCTCGCGTTAGATTAAAAAAGCTAGTAACACCTGTTACATTTCTTGGCACAATCAACACAAGACGATTTCTTGCTAAAATGCCACGAGTACCTGGAACTAGTTGTCCTGCTTGGTCTAATGTATCTACTTGTTTTTTAGCAGCAGAAACAAATATATCCGCTGGGGCGCCTTGTTGAATCTGTTGCAGTAAGGCGCCGGAAGCGCCAAAATTATAATTGATGGCTACCCCAGGTTTGCTCTGTTGGTAATTAGTCTTAATTTCTTCCATCGCCTCTTTTAAACTTGCGGCAGCGGAAACTAGTAAAGTGGTGTTTGATTGCGCTACTACAGTAGACGGCGCCATTAATGGCAAACTAATTGTAAGCAGCAAACCAGCAACTGCTGCCCCAACAAAGGCAAAAAATTGTCTTCTGTTCATGGAAAACTTGTTCATGAGAGATTTTCTTTATAGAATTGAGGCTTGGTAGTATATTACCAACATTTAACCAACTTACCAATAACCTTGGTAATATTTATGTCAAGAAAAGAACAAGGATGTATAACATTTCAAACGTCAGCTATGGGAGCGCAAACTCCTAGAAGAGTCCTATTAGCAGTCTCAACGCACAAAAACAGAAATACTATGGGGGCTTGTAATAAATTTAACTAAGCAATCTTCCTTGGCAGAGTCTATACAAGAAACACAAAATGAACATGCTGAAACTTTTAACATCAACATTACTTCTGAGAAAAAACCCCTAAAGTAGAAATTACACATCACGTTCAGTAATTACCAAAGTTTCAGTCGAAGAATTGGAACTTGAAGTAGGTAAAGATGCTTATGCAGTTATTAAGTTTACAGACATAGTGGTCGCTGGTAACTAAATTAACTAAAAATATTAACTTAATTAACTTTTCCTTAATGTAACTGTTGTTACACTTTACCAGTTTACTTGGTAATATAATTAATTACCAAATAAATTGGTAAAAGCACGTGTAACAGCGTCGCTTATTGTTACACAGGATAATTAACAATGCCAGAGGAACAAGATTTCACTTTCAACAAGACAAATTTCCTTTATCCCCGATATCCGTATCGCGGTAACCTTACACCAGAAAATTTAGTATTTAACTCTAATTTACAAGAATTTGCACAAAAAATTGGATATATATGTGGTTTACAAACATCTGGCAAAATATCTCCAGAGGAAGCTTATGCTCAAATTAAAATCCTCTGGAAACAATTAAAACAGGCTAAAAAGGAATTAAAGATTGGTCAAATTCCTTGACGACCTCATTACTAAACAGCGTGTTTTTATATAGTTTTTTTGTATTAATAGAATATAAATCCAGTAATTGTACTTACTACTAGTAAATTTACTGAGGGCGCATTTGTTTCCTACTTGTTAAATTTAACAAGTTCTCTCAACTTAAATAATTTCAGGTATGAAAGTTAGCGCTAGAAACTCTTTTAAAGGTACAGTCAAAAAAATTATTCCCGGAGCCATCAATACGGAGGTACTGCTAGAAATCTCACCTGGAGTAGAAGTAACTGCAATTATCACAAAAACTTCAGTGGAAAACATGAATCTGACGATTGGACAACCAGCTTACGCAATGATTAAATCATCCGACGTAATGGTTGCTGTAGATTAAGATAGTACTCATGAATTAAAAGTAAGCGGTTTATGATTAAAAGCAAGCCGCTTTCAAAGTTTTAATTTCCCGAATATCAGGCGCCAATAATAAAGTAAAAATCAAAATCTCAAGGCAAGCAAAAACTCACGACTATTTGCCATCTATACCTTTACAAAAATTAACGTATTCTCAAAGGCTTTAAGTATAAAAAGATGCTTGCAATCTGATGTGTTATGTGACACCTTTTTATTAAGGGTTAACTACTGTATATTTATAGATTTACAGTAGTTTAAAAATAAAACTTGATACACGTAACTCATGACACATACAAACAGTAACAAGCCGATTTCTCTTGAAGTGGGGCAATTTTCGCTCCACACTACCTTAATGTTGGCAGCAGGTGTTGGTTTAAGTTTAAGTATTCCCGTTTATGCCCTCGCTAGTTCTCAACTAATTAGCCAAAAGCCTAATAGGGTAGAACTCAACTTGGTTTCTTTTTCAGTTACACAGTCTGCCTACGAGAAAATTATTCCTCAGTTTGTCGCCAAATGGAAGCGAGAAAAAGGTCAAGATGTGGCAATTAAGCAGAGTTATGGAGCATCTACATCTCAGTCTCGTGCCGTAATTAGTGGACAACCAGCTGATATCGTAGCCTTATCTCTGGCACAGGATATTACAGATATTCAGAAAGCAGGTTTAATTAAGCCAGGTTGGGAAAGAGAACTCGACAACCGTAGTATTATTACTCGTTCAGTAGTTGCTTTACAGACTCGTCCCGGTAACCCCAAGAACATCCAAACTTGGGCAGATTTAGTAAAACCAGGAATAAAAGTGATTACACCTGACCCCAAAACTTCTGGAAGCGCGCGGTGGAATTTTCTAGCACTATGGGGTTCGGTAACACAAGTAGGTAATACTGAAGATAAAGCACGTCAATTCGTCACCCAAGTTTACAATAATGTTCCTCAACTACCTAAAAGCGCGCGTGAAGCTACAGACTTATTCTTCAAACAGAAGCAAGGAGACGTTCTGCTAAGTTATGAAAACGAAGTAATTTATGCAAGACAAAGAGGTGAGAATAACGCTCCTTATGTAATTCCCAAAGTCAACATATCCATTGACAACCCAGTAGCAATCGTTGATAGAACTGTTGATAAACGCGGTACACGTCAGGTAGCAGAAGCATTCGCAAATTACCTTTTTACTCCTGAAGCTCAAAGAGAATTTGCGAAAGTCGGATTTCGACCTGTAAATGAAACTGTAGCAAAAGAAGTAGAAAAGAACTTCCCTCGAGTTGATCAACTATTTTCAGTTGTTGACTTAGGAGCATGGGACAGAGTTCAGACGAAATTCTTTGATAATGGCAGAATCTTCGACCAAATTAAAGGCAACCGTCGCTAAACATTATCTTGATCTTGTAGAATTATCTTGTGGAACGGGCATCCTTGCCCGTTTTTTATATCAGTAGGGTGCGTGACGCTATGAATAGCTTTCAATGTAATTATAAGACTTGTAGCGTCACGCACCAGCTTTTAATTGATAATATTAGGGCAGGCAAGGATGCCCACTCCACAAGAGAAGTAGATTATAAAATGAAAATATTTACTATTAGACTCAAACCCAACGACGACTTAAGACAGAGTTTAAAAAATTTTGCCATACAACAAAACATCACAGCAGGATTTATCATTACAGCAATTGGTAGCCTCAAGCAAGCCACAATTCGCTTTGCTAACCAAAATGAAACTACAACATTAAACGATAAATTTGAGATTCTCTCTCTCAACGGCACAATTGCAAACACAGGTGTGCATTTACACATAGCTATATCAGACAAACAAGGTAAAACCATCGGTGGACATTTAGTTGATGGTAGTATAATTTACACCACAGCAGAAATAGTTATTGGTTCAAGTGACGAAATTACCTTTTTACGAACCTTTGACTCAAAAACCGGATATCTAGAATTAGAAATTATCCAAAATACCTCTCAATATTTGCCTTAAAATGTTGTAGGGTAATTACTAAAACTTTGATAAGCCAATTATGAGCTATGTTCACTCACTTCGAGCGTTAGTTGGAAATCGACCTTAATTATTGCAGGCGCCGCTGTGCTAATTATAGATGAACAAAATCGCTTACTGCTTCAACACCGTATAGATAATCAGCAGTGGGGCTTAATTGGTGGAAGCATGGAAATTGGAGAATCATTGGAAGAGACTGCCAAACTGGGATGTTGTGGTTAACGTAGTAGCAGTTTACACATCTCGACACTTTAGAGGAGAACTGAAAGCTAATCAAAAGGAGGCGCATGAAGTGCGTTTCTTTGAGTTAACAAAGCTACCTCTGGAGTTGAGTCCGCCAGATAAACCAGTTATAGAGCGCTTGCTTCACAATTTATCTTACAGTTAGATTTATATAAGATTTTAATAATGATGACACAAGGTGCTATTGAACGTTTTATGTGGGAGGCAATCTACGAGGGAAGAAAAGCATTACCGAAATGTCTTCCGAATCCTCCTGTTGGCTGCGTGCTTGTTGAAGATGACAACATTATTGCTAGAGGTTATACCAATGAACCTGGGCAACATCACGCTGAAGCAATGGCACTAAGCCAAATAAAACATAAGGAATTAACAAATGTTATTGCCTTTGTAACGCTAGAACCATGTTCGTTTTACGGTCGTACACCATCTTGTGCCAAAGCATTAGTAACAAGAGCAATAAAAGAGGTGTATGTAGGTATTATTGATCCACATCCAAAGAATAATGGGGCAGGCATTATCCTATTACGTGAAGCGGGAATAGAAGTTCATGTGGGTGTACTGAGCGAAATTATTCAGCAAGACCTTCAACCTTATTTAGTATTTGAGCATTAATTACAAAATAAGTGAAAGTATTATTGCTGATACCTTTGCAAACGCTGTTTTAATGTTCCTGTATGTAACTCAAACAAATGATTATCATAATCGTAGAAGTATAAAGAACTTCCTTCTCCTTCTACACGACTACGCCCTACCCTAACATCTACCCCAAGATTTTTAATTCTGTTTTCATATAGTTCAAAATCTTCTTCGTTAATTTTAAATGCAATATGATTATAAGTCCTTTCTGCTAATGGCTCTCCTTCCATAATGGCAACCCATAAACCGTTTACGAGAAAAAACTTCTCCTTTGATATAGAAAAATTTTTATCTTTACTATAGTAAACTTCCTCGGCGCCAAATATCTGTGTTAAGAAGTTTGTCATCTTCTCCAAATCTTTGACAATAAATGTTATGTGGCTAATTCCTTGAATCATTTATTTTACTATTAATGTTAAAGTTGAAGTTGAATATTATTGATTGCTCCTTGTGGAACTTCTCCACTTAACGCTTGTACTATATTATATGCTGCTTCCAGGGCTATATCACGACGGATATCATGAACGGCAGAGCCAAGATGCGGTGTAAAGAAGGTTTTATCTTTAGCTTTTAGTAATGATTCGGGGATAGATGTTGGACGGTCAATTCTTGCCCAATCTTCAAACTCAAAAACGTCGGCAGCATAACCTCCAAGATGTCGTGATTCTAATGCATTGGCGACAGCTTGCTCATCTACTACAGAACCACGACAAGAATTAATAAGAAAACTTCCTGATTTCATTTGCGCTAAAGTATCTTTGTTAATTAAATGTAGAGTATCAGAAATTAAAGGCACCATCAACACCACATAATCACTTTCTTTAAGTAGAGCTTCAAAAGATACATAAGATAATTCTAAATTCTTTTCTATTTCCACAGGTAAAGGATTTACATCGTTGTAAATAAGCTTCATTTCAAACCCTGCGAGACGCTTTGCCAAGGCTTTTCCAAGACTTCCCATACCTACAATACCAAGTGTTCTATTTTTTAAACCAACACTATAAAACTTCGGTCTCCAACCTTGAAATTGACCACTGCGAACAAACTCATCTCCTTCTAACAGGCGCCGAGATAAGGCAATTAATAATCCTACGGTCAATTCAGCAGATGGTTCTGCTAACAAAGTCGGGACAATAGTAAACCAAACACCTCTTTGAGTACAAGCTTCTACATCAAAATTATCATAACCTCTCAAAGCGGCAGCAATCACTTTCAATTTTGGACAAGCTTGCAAAAATTCAGCGTCAATACTATCTGGCATAAATACCATCAGCGCTTCCGCATCTTGTGCTAACTCAATAATTTGAGTGCGCGTTAAGGTTTCTTTAGTTGGGTTAGCAATAATTTCGTAATCGCTTAAAAACTCGATTACTTCTGGATGTACCCAATTAGTAATTACAACGCGCGGTTTCATTGGCTTGATTCCTGTATGCGGTTAAAAAAAATATTAGCATAATTTACTGTATATTGATAAAATTTTAGATGTATGCAATATTTTAGTAAAATAACGAGATACCAAGGTCGTCTATGCCAAAAATGACGCTAGACCAGTTACAAATTTTTATGACAGTCGCGCAACATTGGTAGACTTTATCTTTCCATACATAACCTCGACAATCTAGCTCAATAAATCGCTTAATATAATCTTTTTTGGGAATTTTACTTAATTGCGGCTTGAGTCTTTCGTATTGATTAGCTATAAACTTTTGAATTGAAATATCTCTATCGAGAAGTGTTCCATCTAAATCAAATAGTATTGCTTTAATCATTTGATTGTATAAGGTTAACTTGCAACGGATGTAACGGATAAGTTATTTTAAATCTTTAATCTATACAGCAAATTTCAGGTATATGAGGTATACACCTAATACCCCCGAATTATGTAGAGACGTTACATGTAACGTCTCTACATGTATTCCTGAATTTTGTAAAAGAATAGTGTAAACTATAGTATGTCTATCGATTTACTGTATATTAAAATATAAGAATTACTTTTGTATAGAAGTAATTTTGTATTCATGCTAAGTATTAAGCTTTGGATTTGTTTCAACTATGAGTCAAGTTTTAGACGAAGTTCTATCGGCAAACCGTATTTATACAGATGATTTTGGTGACAGGGGTAATCTAACTATTCCGCCGAGGCGCCGCTTTGCGATTCTCACCTGTATGGATGCTAGACTTGACCCGGCCAAGTTTGCAGGATTATCTGAAGGTGATGCTCATGTGATTCGCAATGCTGGTGGTCGTGCTTCGGATGATGCAATTCGCTCGTTAGTCATTTCTTACAAATTACTTGGCACTCGTGAGTGGTTCGTGATTCATCATACTAATTGTGGTATGGAAACCTTTACTGATAAAATTATGCGTGATTTACTTGCCAGTAGTCTCAAAGCAGCTACGATTGATGATACAGGTTGGCATGATGTTGGTGATGACTCTGGAACAAATGAAGCTGAGTTTATCGATTGGTTAGCTATTGATGACCTTGCTAAAAGTGTCTATATAGATGTGAAACGGATTCGTAACCATCCATTAGTTCCGCGCGAAATTCCTATTTACGGTTATATCTATGATGTGAAGACAGGAAAATTGACTGAAATTCCTGAAGCTACGAAAGTTGGGCAAGCTGTATAAGTTAGAGTAATCCAAGGAATAACTGATCCTGTAGGATAGGCGAGACGCCTATCCTACATGATTTATTTGCGTATTTTTTAATTGGAATACTCCTAACGGCGCCAGTAATTCTATACAATAAAATAAAGCATACGTAATAAATAAGTACAAATTATTAGTGAATCTAAATATGAGAGGGAGCGTAAATTGTCACTATTAAAAACACAACCGCCAGTTTTATCAAGCTCACAAAAACTTCTTGCTCTATTTGGTGTAGGTGTTGGAGTATTTATGTCTACCTTGGATGTAGGTATTATCAACGTCGCTCTACCAACGTTAGTTACTCAGCTACAAACTACCTTCCCTCAAGCTCAGTGGGCAGTATTAAGTTATCAGTTGGTTAGTTCTAGTTTGGTTTTAGCCGCCACTCGTTTGGGTGACATGTGGGGGAAAAAATCTTTATACCAAGCTGGAGTAATTACATTTACCTTGGGTTCATTGTTGTGCGGTCTGGCGCCTGATATTAATTTTTTAATCGGGTTTCGTGCTTTACAAGGGTTAGGCGCCGTGTTTTTATCTGGACTTGGTTTGGCTATTATTGCAGAAATATTTCCCAACTCTGAACGAGGTCGGGCTGTTGGTATTATTGGTAGCATTGTTTCACTAGGAGTTGCGCTCGGTCCTTCGTTGGGAGGTTTGTTTCTATATATAGTAGGTTGGCGCAGTGTTTTCTTGATTAATGTGCCGTTAGGTATAATTGCGACTGTACTTGTTGCAAAAGTAGTGCCTTCTTCTGTACTTAGTAAAGAGAAACAACGGTTTGATATGCTTGGCGCGATTTTAGCATTATTAACGTTGAGTAGTTTTGCGTTAGGGATGACGCAAGGACAACGAGAAGGTTTTAATAGCAGTCACGCAGTTAGTTTACTAGCATTGAGTGTTATTGGTTTTGTTAGTTTTTTGATTGCTGAAACTCGTATCAAACAGCCTTTACTAGAAATTAACCTGTTTCGCAATTTGCGTTTGAGCATGAGTCTGTTAAGTAACTGGCTCGTATTTATCGTTTTGTCTGGCTTAATGCTGGTTATTCCCTTCTTTTTAGAGCGTGTCAAACAATACCCCACTTCAAAAGTCGGATTACTACTTGCCATATCACCCATTGTTAGCGGTTTAATTGCTCCAATATCTGGCGCCATGTCCGACCGTTTTGGCTCTCGCTTAATTGGTTTAACTGGATTAGGATTGATGATTGGCGCCTGTCTTGCTATAAGTACTTTTGATGCTCAAACAACAGAGTTAGGGTATATAGTACCTTATTTTATCTACGGCGTAGGGCTGGGGTTATTTCGTTCTCCTAATGATAGTAGTGTTATGGGGGCAGTACCTAGGGAAAGATTAGGAATTGCATCTGGGTTGTTATCTCTATCGCGTACTTGTGGGGTTACTGTTGGTATTGCTGTGATAGGAGCAATATTTACTGGGTTGAGTGCGACTATGGATGTAGCAACTGCTTCAAGTGAAGCAATTGTTGCAGGATTTCAAGGAACGTTTCGTGCTTCGGCAATAATTCTTTCTTTGGCAGCATTAGCGTCGGCTTTTAGGTTACAGAAATCTGCTGTGTAGAGACGCGATTAATCGCGTCTCTACGTGTATTTTTGGTAAATAAAAATACTTTAGTGACTGCACAGGCAGGATGTCTGTGCCACAAGCTTTGACAAAAGTCAAAAATACTCTTGCTTTATTAAGCAATATGTGTGATTCTCTAAATAGATACTACACTAATCCGACCGATTAACTGTATTTAATCAGTTAGCAGTTCATGAATCAGAGTGAGGGGTGAATATGGCTCTTAAACTTGAAGGAAAGGTGGCAATTATTACCGGAGCATCTTCGGGTATTGGTGAAGCAACTGCAATTGCGTTAGCCCAAGAAGGTGCCTCTATTGCGATTGGCGCCAGACGTGGTGAGCGTTTGGAGGCATTGGCAAATCGTATAGAAGCAAGCGGTGGTAAGGTATTGCCGATTGTTACCGATGTCACAGACGAGAACCAAGCTAATAATTTAGTAGAAAAGACAAATGCAGAGTTAGGACGGGTAGATATTCTTGTTAATAACGCAGGTGTGGCATTAACTGGCAATATCGACGGTGGAAATACTGCTGACTGGCGCCGGATGATTGATGTAAATGTTCTAGGGGTATTTTATACGACTCATGCAGTTCTACCAATTTTCAAATTGCAGCAAACAGGACATGTTGTTAATGTCTCATCGCTAGCAGGTCGTATTGCACGAGCAGGTGTTGGTATATATAACGCAACTAAATGGGGGGTTAATGCTTTCTCGGAAGCATTACGGCAAGAAGTATTGCGAGATAATATTCGTGTCACCATCATTGAACCGGGATTGGTAGATACAGAAATCAATAACCACACCACTGACCCTGTAGCAAAAAAAATTAATGAAGAACGGCGCAAAGCAATTGTGCCACTGCAAAGCGAAGATGTTGCAGCAGCAATAATTTATGCTGTGACTCAACCTTCCCATGTGAATGTAAATGAAATTCTAATTCGACCGACTTTACAAGAACGGTAAATTGCTAGATACAATCCAACAATGAAACACCAAGAAGGATATTTTAAAGGAACCGGGGGAATAAACCTTTATTATCAAAACTGGCGCCTGCTCGATAATCCACATGCAATTGTAGTCATAGTACATGGTTTAGGAAGTCATAGTAATTTATTCGGTAATATTATTCAGTATTTGGTAAAAGCTGGATATGCCGTATATGGTTTAGATTTACGTGGACATGGACGCTCGCAAGGGCAAAGAGGACATATCAACACTTGGTCTCAATATCGAGAAGACATACAAACTTTCTTAAAATTAATTGAGGTACAAGAGCCAAAATCTCCATGTTTTCTCTTAGGTCATAGTTTAGGCGCCATAATTGTTTTAGATTACGTACTTCGTTTAGCCTCTTCAGTCAAAGGAATTATTACAATGGCGCCTCCATTGGGGAAAGTAGGTATTTCACCTGTAAAAATGAACCTGGGACGCACACTTTCAGCAGTAATGCCAAGATTCACCCTTAGTGTTGGACTTGCTGGAAATCAAATTACCCGCGACCAAAATGTACAGGAAACTTTCACTCAAGACGTACTAATGCATTCGAGAGGAAGCGCACGTCTCGCAACTGAATATCTAGCCGCAAAAACTTGGATTCAATCTCATACCGCTTTCCTTAAAGTTCCCATTCTAATCTTGCACGGTGGTTCTGACTCAGTGGCGCCTCCTGAAGGTAGTCGTATATTCTTCCAACAAATCGCTTTCCCAGACAAAGAACGCTATGAATACCCTCAAAGTCGTCATGCGCTACATCGCGACCTCGACTATCAATCAGTATTAGCAGATTTAGGAGACTGGTTAGAAAGACACGTTAAGGGAGGAACTGTGATTCCATTCACTCCTCGCTCAAATAGTAATGAATATATGCTGGGTTAACTGGCAACGGATTAAACGGATGTAACGGATAGGTGATTTGTAGCACAGGCGAGACACCTGTGCCTTGTTTCTTACCACAGAGAAAACCGTACATTTGTATGTTGGCATAGCAACCCTGCTTGCCAAAGCAAAACTACAAAAACTTGATAGAGTTTTAGTATTTTTTCAAACCCCTTGATTCGCTGCTCGAAGTGTGCCACAATGTGAAACAATAGCATAATACAGTATTCCGATTGATTTACAGTACATTTAATAATCATCGTCCAAGTATTAGCAAGGAGATAGAAAGCGATGTTACATCAAGATACTGAGCAAATGTCTTTCTTGAAAGGTTTGGAATCACGGTGCCAGTTAGGAATTCCAAACAATAGGCGCCTATGGAATGTTGCTTCCACAAATGGACGAATCAATGGAAATGCAAGTAAGTCATGCTTTGATTAAATTATCGGTGTTTGTTGCTGGCACAATTAATTAAACCTCGTATAAACAAAGGAGGATAAGCACGTGTCTAATATTGTTGCAATTGCAGGAAGCCCATCTCACCCTTCCAGAACCTATGGACTTTTGGAATATGCGAATACTGTTTTACAGCAAAATGGTTTGAAGACAGATGTAATATCAGTACGCGATTTACCTGCTGAAGATTTGATATTTGGACGCTATGACAGTCCGGCGCTAGAACACCCCAAAGCTTTACTCAAAGATGCGGATGGTGTCATTATTGCCACTCCAATTTATAAAGCAGCTTATACAGGTACATTGAAAGCATTTTTAGACTTGCTACCTCAGAAAACACTTTTGAATAAAGTTGTTTTACCGATTGGGACTGGTGGAGCTATCGCTCATGCTTTGGCAGTAGACTATACACTTAAACCAGTTCTTTCTGAACTTGGAGCAAGACATATTTTAGGAAGTGTTTATATAGTAGATAAACAAATCCAATTAAACGCAGAAGCAAAAATTCAGCTTGATGAGGAAAGTGAGCAGAAGTTAAAGGATGCTCTAAATGGACTAACACAAGCTGTAAATCCGATAATCAAATCTAAAGAATTGGCTCACGTTAATTAAGTTTTTAAATGTTGCCTCAATATGCCATATCTGGGTAGCAATAAATCCTCTACCTGCTACCTTTTTATCATTGTTTTGTTTCTTGTCAGTCTTCCTATTCTGCAATTGGTAGTAGGTGGGTATTAAGCGTTCCTATCTACTACTTTTATATCAAATATTTGGTCTAATCAGCTTGAAGATAATAAGGAGCCTAAGTCATGTTACCTCAACGAGTGGAAAGAGAATTAGCTCACGGTGAAGCTTGGGATTGTTATTTGGCAAGCCAAGTTGAATTTGAGTCAGCAGGAAAAGACCTTTGGGACGGTATCAGTCAGCATGAAGAAAAAAAGCGTAGACTTTTAATTATAGATTTAATCGCTAAAATTATTTTAATATTTACTAAACGTATTTTTACTACTTAGAAACTGGATTCTTTAACTATAGAGGTGTAAAATGCCAACTAATAGCATATCTACTTGGGAGCAACTACTGGAACTTGCTCGACAAAACACCGATGCTCGCCGCATAGCAAGACCAGGACAGTCTCCATCTACGGCGCCAATTCCTAGCAGTCTTCATAAATTACCCAAAGATACAAAACCGCCAGTTTTACTATATCGCGATACAAACTCTTGGTGTCCTTTTTGCGAGCGGGTTTGGTTTGCTTTAGAGGAAAAGGAAATTCCATTTGAAACAGAATTCATAGACTTAAGTAACAAACCCAAGTGGTACACAGATTTGGTTCCTACAACTCTTGTACCAGCAGCAAAAATTGAAGGTAATCTTGTTTATGAGTCGAAAGATATTCTTCTAGCATTAGAAGAAAAATTTGGACGAACCTTACTTCCAGATGACCCAGAGGAATACTCTGTTGCACGGCAATTAGTTGAAGAAAGTGAAACAAATGGTTTCTTAGGCGCCGCTTACAACTTCCTCAAAGAAAACACATCAGATTGTATAGAGCTAGCAAATCACCAAGTCGCATTTGAAACGAAATTAGACGAACTTGAACAACTTTTAGGAAAATATCCAGGCGCCTACTTTTTATCAACATTTAGCTTAATCGATATATTATACAGTCCTCATCTCGACAGATTAGCAGCAAACTTACCAGTATATCGAGGCTATTATATCAAAGGGAATCCGCGCTTCCCACGAATTAACGCTTGGTTTGAAGCACTTAATCAACGTCCTGCTTACCACCGCGTTAAATCAGATGACATTACTAACAATTTACTTCGGAAGAGAAGATGGGGCGCCCAACCAATAGGAAATCTTTTACCTCCCGACCCAGCATATACCAACGTAACTCAATATCGTGCGGAAGCTGCGGAACGATTAAGTGATAACCGCGAAGTAGCCATTGGAGACATTCTAAAAAACTCTGGAGTTCAAGCTTTAGCCAAAGATGGTGATATTTCAGAAATTAGAGAAGCAATAGACTTTCATTTAAGACTGCTCGCTGATTATCTAATTCATGGTGGCGAAAAAGTTTTACCTTGGGGAAGAGTTGGAGGCAAAGATAACGCAGACCCAACTTCTTCAGCAGTCGGCGCCATTACATTAGCTTACGTCAGAAATCGCATTTGCGCCCCTCGTGACATGAGCGCAGGCGCCGCAACCGCATTTAGAGCAGCTACCGATAAAGTACTAGCATCTATCTACTAAAATTAAAAACTTGGGAAGAACAGGCACATTCCTTCCCAGGTTTAAATATAAACATCAGGTGTATATCAATTCAAATCACAAAAAACCTATAGAATACTCCAAAAGTGTAAAAAACCCTTACCAGAAAACAATTCGATTAAAACAGCAGCGACAAAACCAATTTGAGCAAAGCGACCATTCCAAATTTCAGCTTGTGGAGTAAAACCCCAAACCCAAGCATTACGGTCTTTAAGTTCAGGCAAATTGAATGTTGTGGTTGTTTTTGGTGTTTCTGACATAATCATTAATCCAAAATAAATTAATTAAGGTGTGTAACCTTATGTAATAAGTATAACGTTTTATTGTGAAATTTACAAAAATTTATATTATTAAAACCTGAAGAATTGATTAGATTTATTGATAACTAAAATAAATGTGTTAATAATTTATTTAAAGTTGAACAAATTACTTTTTATAATTAATCTAATTTTAATATTTTTAACTGCAAAATAAAACATTAGTGAAAGACAGAACCATATCTAATGCTGTTAAACCAGAACCAATTAAAAGCACAGGTTCATCAATAGATAACTTATCTAACCAGTTCTTCGACCATGCCCAATTAATGTAGCGTTTGCTTTCATAGAAAGTTGGGTCATCTATACGTGGATTGGCACTTGGAAAATTTCCGAGTTTTTCAAAAAATCGGGCTTATTTTTGTAAAAATTTAAGCATTACACTAGCCACTGCATCTGGTGACTCAACCAAAAAACCATGACCGGCGCCTTCGATAATAACAAGCTCGGCATCATTGATACCATCAGCAAGTTGCTGAGAAAATGCCACAGGTGTAAGAATATCTTCCTTTCCAACAACAACTAATGTAGGGCAGAGAATTTTGTGGAGACGGTCGTTAGTGTGATTGTGGAGGATAGCTTGGCTTTGATGATAAATTCCGTGAGGTGTTGGTAAGGGGTAATATTCAATGATACTAATAATATTCTGAATACTTCCACTTGAGTAAAAATTTTCAGTATACATCCAAGGCAGCAAGCTTTTTTGATAAATTTTTGCTTCCAAATGGTTAGATAAGTTCCCGAACATTTCAATTATTGAATTAAATTTAGCATCGCCTTGTGCCCAAGATGAAAGCAATATTAAACTTTTGACTTTTTCTGGGTGTGACAAAGCTAATTCTTGGGCAATCTGTCCACCCATTGAATGACCTGCTACATGTACTTGAATAATTCCCAAATAATCCAATAGTTCTACAGTATCATCAGCCATCTGTTTAATAGTATACGGACTATCCGGCGCCGAACTTTTACCAACTCCTCGGTTATCTAAGCGAATCACTTGATAATTCTTAACTAGTGCTGATACAACTAGCGACCAGTAAGAGCTATCACAATCAAACCCAGCAATTAATAATAAAGGTGTACCCGTTCCTTGAATGTTGTAGTACAAATCAATCCCGTTGACATGGATTTTCGGCATAATTCCTACTGATAAAATTGGGATGTTCTTAAAAATATATCTTTTGATAGAGATGTTTTAACAATTTTTCACTTGATTATCCTTGTTTTAATACAGTATTATGATAAACAACTGTATCTCAGTCAGTTTACCGTAGTATTTACTTGTTTTCTATAGAGAGCTTTCTTTACCCCTAATAATATCTTTCAATCCGCTGCAAATAATCAGTGGTGCAGACCACGAAGGAGAAATACAAATGACAGTAACTGCAACACGTATTGCTATTACTCCTACCGGAGGAGCGCTCGGAGCTATTGTCACAGGTCTTGATACAAGTCGTCCTGTGGCGCCGGAGGTAATTCTGCAACTCAAGCAAGTATGGCGAGATTATCACCTCCTCATCTTTAAAGACCAAATTTTAAACGAAGAGCAGCTGTTAGCGTTTGCGAATTACTTTGGCGATATATTTCAGCAACCAGCGTATATTCCCAAAGGTAAATCAGAAACTGTATTGCCACCACTCGTACTTACTCTTTCCAACGCATCCTATGAAGAAAGTTCAGTGAATTTACGTCCTGGTAATATTGAACTTTTACCTCATATAGACCATCACTGGTTCGCTGCTCCATCAAGTGGTTCGCTTCTATACGCAGTGGAAATACCCGAAGGTGGTCCAGATACTTATTGGGTCAATTTAGTTCAAGCTTATGAAGAATTAGACGAAGCAACTAAGAAACAGATTGCTAACTTGCAAGTACTCCATTACAATCCTTTCGCCAAACTTCACAAAGGTGATATTCCCTCTGCTTCTTACGGTCCTGGTCGAGAGCTTGAACCAGGTGAGAAAGTAATAGCGCATCCGCTTGTTCGTACTCATCCAGATAGCGGCAAAAAGATTTTATACCTTAATGCAGCGAACGAAGTAGAAATTGTTGACTACGACCCAGAAGAAGGTGCAAAGCTGATTGAGCGATTGCGGCAGCACATCAAACAACCAAAATTTGTCTACCAACATCATTGGACAAAAGGCGACCTTTTATATTGGGATAATCAAGCAACCGCGCATTTTCGCCCAGAATTTAATGAGAATGCAACACGAATACTAAAGCGTGTTAGTATTCGGGGTAGCCGTCCCTTCTAGTTCGCCTTTAATTTGCACATTATAGAGACGCGATGAATCGCGTCTCAAATATATCTACATGAACAGCCTCAATTATTATGATAATATTGCACAGGTATACGACCAAACACGCTGGTTAACAGAATCTGTAGCAGAGGAAGTAGCTGACTTTATTATTACTCTTACCCGTGCGGCGCCAGAAACTAATTTTCTAGAACCAGGTGTAGGAACAGGATTAAACGTTTTTCCTTTGGTTAAGCGTGGTTATTCCGTAAAAGGGATTGATGTTTCTCAAGAAATGCTTGATCAATTCCGTCAAAGATTCGATAATACTCCTTCTAATTTAAAGCTAATTCATGCTGATGCCTCACAATTACCTTTTTCAGATAACAGTTTTGATGTTATATTAACTGTTCATATGCTTCATACTGTCTCTGATTGGAGAGTATTTTTAGATGATATACATCGTGTGCTAAAGCCAGGAGGTTTTTATCTCAATTCTCAATGGATTACTCCACCTGCAAGAAAAGAATTTGAAGGCTATTTTCGAGAACTTTTGGTTAAATCTAAAGAAACCAATACAAAATCTAAAAGTGCTGATTCAGCGATACAAGAAATAGACACAGAAGGATATTTAAATCAAAAAGGATATGTATCAAATTACTTAGTAGCTAAAGAATGGACAGTTAGTAATACAGTAGAAGAGTTACTCAATTTGTTTAAATTGCGCCCATATGGTTTATGTTGGCAAGTTTCAGAAGATGTTTTTCATAAAGTATTAAAAGAATTTGAAGAGTTCTGTATTAAACATTATGGTTCTTTGAAGACTATTATCTCATCTGAAGCTAAATTTGAAATATGGGCTTATAGTTTATCTACTACGCCATAATTGCCACAAACTGAATTAGCGGCGCCACAGCATCAACATCACCAACTACCTGGATGTGCTGTCTAGCTTCGTCGGGAAGCAAACTTTTAGTCCAAATTCGCCAAATTATATGAGCAGGAACAATAATAGAGGTTTGTGCTGCTGGGTTTATGCCGCTCCATAACGACCAAGTACCACGTTCTCGTTTTAGTGTCCAGCCTAATGTCACTTGCTCTGTAGTTGAAATTGATACAAGTACCCCATCTTGTGCCTCAAATTTACGATACGCAGATGGTAATCCGCGCGCGAAGGTTTCGAGTACAGGCGTTAGCAGTGAAGGTGTATAAAGTGGAGGACGTTCTGTAGCGTCACGTAGCTGCTGTTGGTGATGCCATTTCTCTGTATACTCGCGCGCAATATCAAACCAGTTGCGGGAAACAGTCTCTCCAGCCCAAGCAACACCAAGTCCATCAGCATTAGCATCCATTTGCTCAAACAACGAAATCAGCACTTTATCATATATCTCAATCAGTTCGATTAGAACCTGAGGACTGACGCGACCCATTCCTATCATAAACTCACGGTTATCTTGCTGTATAAAAGCTATCAGTTCTTCAATCCCACTAAATGAGCGCATCGGTGAGCGGTAGCTGTCGCGCAGGCTCGAAACACGTCGAATGCTACCGTGAAGCAAATGTGCTGTAAGGTCTTTAACATTACGGTCTTTATGTATAGTCGGCCTAGTCCAGTCAACTGGCGCCAAATCACGAAGTAAATCGAGCAGCGCTTTGTTGATAACACGAAACGGTTCTATAACCGGAATTGGAACTGTATGATCAAGACGTGTTTCGGTGGAGAACATAGTAGGGTGCGTCAAAGCTATTACAATCTTCAATCATACGGAAAATTAAACTGCTTTGACGCACCATGCTTGAATGTCGGTGCGTGACGCTACAAGTGCCTTCATATTGAGTGGAATTTTTCCATAGCGTCACGCACCCTACCAAAACTTTTGACACAGACCAATAGTTTTAACCGACAAACCAATTTAACCAACCTTCCCAATTGTTCACGATTGCAGCAAATTCTGCATAACCATTTGCTTTGGGATGGGCGCCATCATTAGCTTTTGCTTCCGTTAGCCAGACGGGTGACTTAAGCAAAATGGGAAATATATCAAGATACGGAACTTCTAGTTCGCTACAAACTAATCCAAATTGCTGTGATAAAGTTGTAATAATCTGGTCTCTTTGTTCTTGGTTGACATCGCCACAAGGCGGTGGACCTACCATCAATACTGGGTAAAGTTTTTTTGCTTCACTCAAAATACTGCGGGTATTGGCGATAGACTCAGCCAATTCAATCCCCTGTCGCTTGCCAGCCCATCCTGATTCATTTACTCCAAACGAAAAAACAACTCTACCGTCATATTCTTTAGGTAGACGATTAGAAACTTCTTGTTGCCAACGTTGCTTTAAATCGCGACTAGTTTGTGCCCGAATACCTAAATTGTAGTGAGTTATTTCGTATCCTTTTTGACTGGCATGGGCACAAACTCTGCCTGTCCAACCTAGAAACTCTGGGTCGCCTGTACCATTAACAAACGATTCACCTAGGAAACAAATTCTGATTTCTTTCATATATTGTTTTAAGATGACTTTCACTATCTTGCAGTATTTTAAGAAGAAAATCACTTCCTCTCTTATTTTTTAGCTGTCCTAGAGATTTCGCTGCATGTCTATATTGCTGCTGGGGGGGGTGACGAACTAGCTTAAAGCCTTATCCAGTAAAGGTTATAGATGAGTAACCGTTTGAAAGACAAAGGTAAATTTAGAACCAAGTCTAACGAAAAATAAGACTTTTGTACGAAGCTTATTGATAATAGAATCAATAAAGTCTAAAAATGGTGTTTATCTTTTTATGCCACGCGCTTATAACTATTGCTGTGTCTCAGGTTCAGAGGTTTTCGTCACCCCCTCAGATAAGTCTAATTCATCAAATTTCATACTTAAACCTTTTTTGTATAATTAGCATAATATATTACAAAAATACTTAGGAATTGCGGTCAATAAAAATACTTATTAACTTCTAAGTAAATTAATATCTTGCGCCTAGTGGTTCGTGTCATTAATTTTGATATGTTGGGTAGGGTGCGTGAAAGCTATTACAATCTTCAATAAAACGGAAAATTAAAATGCTTTCACGCACCGGCTACTTGGTGGTGCGTGACGCTACAAGATTTTTTGTGTTTAGTGGAATTTTTCCGTAGCGTCACACACCCTACCATACCGTGACGGCAGGCGCCAACTAACCAAAACTTTTGACATGAACCACTAGCGAGAAAACTCGTAAAAAGAAAATGAAGAGCGCACAAGTATAACAGCCACTAATTTCTGATCGAGAACAACTAACTTAGTATAGGACTGATATATGCTCTATCTATTAATGTAGGAATACAATTACTCACATCTAATTCTGCTGCTAGATCAACATCTTGTTCAAATCCTTTTTCAATAAGTTCTATTCCAGAGCCACATTGCTTGAGAAGAGATTTTAAATTGGGTTGAGCATAGCGATAAGCTGCAAGTGCTATTTGTGCGTCTGGCGATAAATTTCCTTGTAGATAACTAATGATGGCGCCTGCACCAATCAAATCCTCAAACGAGGGGCGGAGACTACCATCTTCCCATTTTTCACCTGCTGGTATAACCGCGATACGGCGCCCATATTTGGTTGCAGAATTAGCGACAGCTCGACAATTTCTCAAACAACCAGCTAAAGTTGGAGTCTTTCCTGTTGCTAAACTAAGAGAAGAACCATTTGGTGAAGGAAGTACCAATCGAGTGTTCTCAGGTATTTGACTCAAGGATAGGGGAGAAAGTGAATAACCACTACCTCCCCTTCTAGTTGCTAATTCGGCGTTCACAGACTTAGCAAATATAGATGCCGATTCATTGTTCCATTCGTAGGGGAAAACTATAGCTCTTCGACTATTGGCAATTTCAATGCAAGTCGAAAATGAAAGAATGTCAACTATAATAATGACATCA
>NZ_JBXXZH010000138.1:0-25038 GCF_059640475.1 Calothrix sp. CBUCES-K 9914 | reverse complement strand
GCTCGATAGGAGGGAAAACAATATCTGTGCCTGCTAATCCAGAAAGGGTGTTGGTAAAGTCGAACTCCGGGGGTTTATTAGTTGTCTCCATGTTCTCTTCAGAAAAAATAGGCATAAGTGACTGCAAAACTTCGCTAAAAGATACTTGATTAGCTTGGATGAGGTGCGCTCGCCACTCTTTATAGGAAACCTCTTCTAGTGGATAGCCCAAAGCCCGAATACAGTTGAACAGCTCGTTCATTGGGGTGGGATGAGGATTGACCAAGTGAAACGCTTTTCCCAAAAACTCTTTCTGCCGCGATAGATGAACAATAGCACGGCTCGTATAATCAACGGGAATAATGTTTTCTGTCCAATCGTCAAGTTTGGGTGCTACTCCTAACTGAATGCAACCGGGAATAAATTTGGATAAAAAGTCGTCTGAATTGCAAATACCTGTTTGACTATGTCCTAATATTCTGGCGGGTCTGTAGACACAAACAGGCAGCCCGCAATCGCGTGCGAGCATCACCAACTTCTCTGCTACCCACTTACTTTCGGCATAGCCATTATTAATATCTTTGCTATACTCCAGAGGATCTGATTCGGAAACTATCTTCATTTCCGAATAAGCAGGTGAGGAAAAAACATCAATAGTTGAAATGTAATGTACAGGCTTGAGCTTAATTTCGCTTGCTAATCTCAAGACTTCCCGCGTCCCTAAAACATTTGCAGGTTTGAGGGTTGAGTAAGGATAAATTAGATTCACCCATGCCCCATTGTGATAAATGACATCAATCTGACTAGATAAATCTCGAAACAGCGATGCAGAAAGACCTAGTAAGTTTTTGGACAAATCTCCAACCACAGGGATTATTCTAGAACTGAAAGCCTCCTTCCAAAGTTGGTATGATTCCAGCTTGCTTTGCAGCTTCTGCAAAGCCTGTTTCTCATTGGCAGAACGAAGCAGGCAATAAACCGATGCCTGAGTTTGTTCTAGGAGTTCATAAAGTAAATAAGCTCCTAGAAAGCCACTTGCTCCGGTTAAAAAGATACTCTTTGGTTCGCTTGTGTATCCAAAAGGTACAGTCTTAGGCTGAATGGTTGGGTCTAAAACCGCTTCTGCGTTTAAATCGGACTGTGTATTGGCGACAATTGTAGCTTCTGAGTGAATTGTGGAGGCAATTGTAGCTGCTAGCCCAGCCACAGTAGGTTTCTCAAACAGAGAGCGCAAGGGCAACTCAATTTTTAATGCCTCCCGCAGTTGAGACATAATTTGAGTGGCTTTTAAGGAGTGTCCTCCCAGTTCAAAAAAGTTGTCGTGAATTCCCACCCGATCAATTTTCAAAACTTCAGTCCAAATGTTGGCTAACAATTCCTCAATTGGAGTGCGAGGGGCAACACAAGACTCTCCCATCTCGCGACGCAGGTCGGATGCTCTTAGGGCGCGACGGTCTACCTTTCCGTTAGGTGTCAGTGGCAGCGCTTTCATCAGTACAAAAGCACTCGGTATCATATAGTCGGGTAGCTTTTGTTTCAGGTAGTCCCGCAGATTCCCACTCAGCGTGCGCTGTATAGTTTTCCACCAGCCTTGAGTCTCCAACAGATTAGTTACACTTTGGTCAACGAGAGCTTGTTCGGAGGAAGTAAGATGAAAGTGAACCCCAACCTGTGGTGGATGCGACCAAACCACCGTTCCAGAAAACCAGCACGGTTCGTTCTCTCCAGGCAGTTGCAAGTGCAGGCGGACGTACTTACCTTCACCAATAGCTGGCACACCTACCAGAGCAACACCTCCAGTGGAAATATCCTCCGTGTGAAGTTTTACGGTGTTACCGTCCAGTTCTAATTTGCATTCACTGTGGTAAGGGATGCGCTCTGGGATGAGGTTAGAAATAATATAAGCTACGAGGTGCTTGTTGCCAGGATTGTCTTCTCGACAAATAACTACCACTTCTCGCACGTCAGGGTGTTGGGCTAATGCTGCTTCAATTTCACCTAATTCGATGCGGAAGCCCCGCACTTTAACCTGATTATCAATACGACCGAGGTATTCGATATTCCCATCTGGAAGATAACGAGCTAAGTCTCCGGTTTTGTATAGGCGAGAACCAGGTTCATCACTAAAGGGATTGGGAATAAATTTCGCTTCAGTAGTTTCAGGTCGGTTGAGATATCCCCGTGCTAAACCTGCACCGCCAATGTGCAATTCTCCTGGTACACCAATTGGTACTGATTGCAGATGGCGATCTAATATATAAATTTGGGTATTATCGATTGGACGACCGATGGGAGGAAGTGCTGGCCAGTTGCTTACTGAATCAGTTAGGGTAAATGCAGTAACCACATGGCTTTCAGATGGTCCATATTGATTGTGTAGCTTACAATCTTTTAGCTTTTTGAACAACCTAGCAATGGAGGGAGATATTTGCAACTGTTCACCAGCAGTCACGATCTCACGCAAGCTTGTAGGAAAAAGTCCAAAACCATCAGCGACTTCGGCTAGCTGCTGTAGGGCGACAAAGGGAAGAAACAGTCTTTCAACCCTTTGTTCTGCAAGCAAACGTAACAAAGTCACTGTCTCTTGTCGCACTTCCTCTGAGATCAAGACCAATGTTCCGCCTGAACACCAAGTAGAAAAAATTTCTTGGAAGGACACATCGAAGCTTACAGGCGCAAATTGCAAAGTTCTTGCTTGGTCAGAAACAGTCGTATTTTTAAGTTGCCACAAGATTAGATTGAAAAGGGAAACGTGCCTCATCGCCACTCCCTTGGGTTTTCCAGTTGAACCGGAAGTATAAATGACATAAGCCAAGTTCTCTGGCATTACGTCAGTGATAGGAGCAAATTCACTTTTAGCAGAGATTTCTTCACAGTCTGCATCCAAGTAGATTACCCGCGCTTGATATTCCGATAACGAGACGACCAGTTTTTTCTGAGTTAATAGAACTGGTAGCTGTGAATCATAGAGCATATAGGCGATGCGCTCTTCTGGATAGGCGGGGTCTATGGGGACATAAGCACCACCCGCTTTGAGGACTCCCAGGATTCCTACAATCATCTCAATAGAGCGTTCTACACAAATACCCACCAATACCTCTGCCCTCACGCCCAATGTTTGCAGATAATGGGCGAGTTGGTTAGCCCTTGCATTCAATTCTCGATAAGTCAGCTGTTCCCCTTCAAATACTACTGCTACCGCATCTGGTGTACGCTCCACCTGTTCCTCAAACAACTGATGGATACATTTATTATGCGGATACTCTACCTGGGTGTTGTTCCACTCAAAGAGCAACTGATGGCGTTCGGTTTCCGTGAATAGTGGCAATTGAGAAATTTGTTGCTGGGGATTGGCTGCGATCTCCTCTAGCAAGGTTTGGAAATGTCCTGCCATGCGGGCGATTGTAGAAACATCAAACAGGTCGGTATTATATTGCCAGCACACCTGAACAAGTTCTGCGGCTTCCATCACCGAAACATCTAGATCGGAGGTCACTCCCCGTTGATGTCCTAGCAAGTATGGTTCCATTTGAAGTCTTGGGCGATGAGATGAAGCTAAACCTGGCTGATACCAACGCTGTTTTTGCGAGTTAAAGGAGACTTGAAACAGGGGAGAACGACTGGAATCGCGCTCAAGCTGAAGCTGTTTTACTAAAAGAGGAAAGGGATAATCTTGGTGCTTTTGAGCTTCTTGTACTTTGTCATTTACCTGAGAAAGGAGTTCTGTAAATGTGGATTTCCCTGAAACAGAGGTTCGCAAAACAACCTCATTTACTAAGTAGCCTACGGTTTCTTTAAACTCTCCACTCCACCGACTCGCCATCGCAATTCCTACAAGGATATCTTCTTGTTGAGTGTAGCGGTAAAGCTGTACATAGAATGCCGATAACAGAATCTTGTAAAGATTTGTTCCAGAGGCTATAGCTAGATTCCTGAGTTTTTGAATTAATTGTTGATCTAGCTTTAAAACATGCGTTCCTCCTCGATAGGTTTGTATTGGAGAGCGCGGTCTATCTGTTGGCAGATTTAAAATTGATAACTCACCAGCTAATTGTTTTTGCCAATATTCCCACAGTTCTTCTCCTTTTGAACTGGATAGCAATTCAGATTGCCAACGCACAAATTCTATGTAAGATAAATTCTCAGCAGAATTTTCTGGCTGAGAGTCAAGTTTTTCGATTTCTGCTATATAAAAAGTTTGAAATTCATTTAATAGTATATCAAAAGACCACAAATCACCAGCAATGTGGTGCATTGTTAATAGAAGAATATGTTCTTCGACTGATTGTGTGAATAGATTGATTCGCAAAACCGAATCAGTTTCTAGGTAAAAAGGACGGTCAGTTTCAATAAAGATTTGCGCTCGTAAATAATCTTCACTCCAATTTGAAGCATCTATTATCTGAATATCAACTTCTTGTTGTTCGTGAATCTCTTGAACTGGTATGCCTGCATTATAAGTGTACGTGGTACGGAGAATAGGATGACGCTCAATAATTTTTTTCCAGGCACGACGCAAAGCTTCAACATCTAATTTTGAGCTAATTCGCACAGTTTTAAAAATGTTGTAAGCAACACTTTTTGGGTCGATTTCGTAAAGAAACCACAGAGCTTGCTGACCATAAGAAAGAGGATAAAAGGCAGAACTTTGGGGTTTTCCAAAGAGAGATACCTCAGTGCTGAATTTTTGTTTTTCTATTTCTATTACAACCTGTTCGGTAGAAAGTGACTGCTCTAAATTGGCAGCAGGGATTTCTGAATTATTAAAAGACTTAATCATTTTAGAGTTTATTATCCTAATCCACAGATCATTACATAATTAGATGTTTTCTTATTACATTAATAACAATATTTATCTGTTTAAAAACCAGGATATATACTTATTTTAAAACTTGAGTAATTATACTTAAATTAGCTTTTGAATGCAGCATTTATACTAAGTTTTATTTAGTACTTTTGAGGATATTTGACCGTGCTTTCACTGCTCCACTCGCTTCGGTGTGAATTACGTCAGTGAAGTTCGCACGAATGAAACAGGCGATTTGTTGGGTTACGGCGTATGTTAAGTTGCTCAACTTGATTTAAGTCAGTTACGCTAAGATAGTGCCACAATTTACAGACTATACTGAAAACACCGTGAGCGAAGGGAAAGGAATTCCGGTCTACCTAGACAAAACCAGCTTTAACCCATGTAATGAGTACTTAGGCTTTCTTCCAGAGTCCTTTGTAAGGTTCAGGAGATAGTTGTGTGTACCGAACTGTGTGCTGGATGTTTCTATGTCCCAAGTATCCTTAAATAGTACGGGTATCCGTTTTCTCTCGTGCCAGATAATACCCGCAGGCCTGACGTAGCATATGGAGTAATAATGGCTGTAAGATAAGTATAGCAATGGTTACAAGCTAATTTGCCAACATATTTAGCACGCTAAGTACGGAAGAGCCAAATCTAAGTCTGATTAGAGTTTTCTTAGTAACATTCGGTTTTATACCCTTTGTTCCCTTCGGTAACAGGCTTCGGGCAGGAATCAGAATTCCCTTCTGCCTCCTGCCCTCTGCCTTTCTCGATAAATAAAAACAACGTAAATATTGTTCGTCATGTTAGTGCGCGAATGTACTATTTTGTCCAAAGTCCAAAATCATTACCGCTCTTTATAATTAGCTCGCTCCGTTTTTTTTGCAATGTAAAGAATCTAGAGTCAAGTAAAGCTTTTTAGGTTCCTTTGTCACCCCTTTAGAATCAGAATCTTTTTATACTTTAAAATTCAGCAAGCAAGTATAGATGTGAATGGAAGCACAAGGATTATTGCGCGGAAAAGTTTTGCAGAAGCTAAAATTAACAAAGTACAAGAAGATGTAAGGTGGCAACCCATCTGTAATTGCGTGAAATTACTGAAGTATTAGCAATATAGAAAATGTATATTGTATCTATTATTCACAAAGAAGCTCATATTCTTGACCTAAGATAAATATCATTTTCTTGATATTCCCTTTAGAAAGAGTATTAGATTAATTGCGTCTGTTCCGATTTTTTGACTTTTATCCCATACTCATTACTCGACAGCTTGCCAATAATATGTTTATTTTTTCCCATACAAATAAGGATAGATAAATTATGAGTGATAGCGGAAAAGAAGTTTATACGTTGATTGATGCAGCATTAGTTTTTGCATCAATTGCAGCGTTTGAGTTTGGTCCTGTAACAGCAGGGGTAGCAGCTTCACTGGCAACAGTTATGCGAGCAATGATTAGAGAAAGCCAAATTAGTGATAGCAAACAACCCTGCGCCCTAGTGCAACAAGAAATTCAAGATAATGAGATAGGAATTTGGTTTGAGACTTTGCACACTTATGAAGTTTGGTACTATCAAACCTACAAATTAGCAACTAAAAAAAACTCAGAAATGGTGCGATTAATAACCAATAGTAAATTTTATAATTATCTAGCTAAAGCGGTAAGCGATCCAAATGCACCTCTTATGCAAGCAATGATGAAATTGCAAATGGACGATAGAAAAAATAGTGGAGTCAATTATCGAGTTAAAGCATTCTCAACCTTTCTATACGGTGGAGCGATACATTTAATGCTCTATAAGCTTTACCTGACACTCAGTTCAGCGAAGACTGAAAAAATTGATAAATTTGAGACAAAGGTAGCTCGAAATGTTATAATAAATTATATACATTATGCAGAATATCAACTCACCTACATAAAAGAGCAGATACAGAATCGATTGAAGAAAGTATCAGAAGTAAAACACGGATTTCAAACGACACCAAATTGGGCCCCAGAAGTACACTACACACCTCAAGATACTCAGGGACTGTTCTTCACAGATTCAGGAATACCGGAGAAAGGAAATGCATTAGAGAAGCTACTTGATGGTCTACCAACGAACACGGTTGTATTTATACCAGACGATGAATCGGGTTTTATATTCAAAGAATATACTCAAAAATGGAAAGATGCAAACCAAGCAAGAGCGTCATACATAGACAAATTGGAAAAGGAACAAAAACAAAATTATAATTTTCAACGAGGCGATGATATGGCACGTATAATCAAAGATTGGAAAAAATTCTGTAATAATCTAGAAATAGCCTTACAATGAGTTTTAAGACTTGTGCAAGACATAAATCAAACAATAACATCATTAAGGAGAGAGAGGGATAAAATATGTCATACAGCCGATACAGCAAGCAATTTGGACCAAAATTAACAAAGCAAATCGAAGCAAATGTAGGAATTATAGGACATGAGGAATTTGCGGAAAAATTGTATGAAAATCAATTGAAAAAGAGATTTACTAAGGTCAAGAAGTTCAGAGACTACATGAATTATATAAGAAACGTTTCTGCCCCTACTCTCAGCGAGATAGAAGTATTCATTGACTTCTACAAAATCGATTATGTAATTCTAGAGGCTAATTTAGGAGAAGTGGGAGGAAAGCTAGCTTTCAATGAGGATTTTTTTAATAAATATCGAAAGAAAAGAGTATTCTTCTACTTATATTCAGGAGAAAACCTGCAAGACCAAATTAACCGTCTGACATGTAGAAATATCCTGGGTTATTCGCTTAAAACGGATCTAGGAGAAGATGGAATAAGAAATATTGCAGCAAAGTTTGTGCTAATACCGGATGTAGCACTAGAAGCCTCAAGTGATACTTTACGACCGAGACGACCTAATATTAACGAAAAAGAGGAGTTAAGAAACGGAAAATCAAGCGAAGAAATAGAAGAAGAAGAACATCCCGAAAAAGCAAGCCGAGGCGGAAAATAAGAGAAGATAGGAGGGTGTGTGACTAGACCCAGAAGTTTTCAGGGTCTAACCTCAACGGGTTTATCAGCTAGAGACTGCAAACTAAAGGGGCTAAAGACTTAGCATAAGTAAAAATTATGCTATCGAATGCGCGACCCATTGAGTATGTCGATAGCAACAGACCTTATACCATTTCACGAAAAGGCGGATTGTAGTGCCCTGATCCCAACGCTGTGGTAGCTTCAGCCTCAAGGGGGCGAACCTGATTACTGCCCGTTCGCTCATTTTCGACTTCTCGATTTAATTAAGGCTTACTGGGCTTATAATCCAGACTAGTCAACCGATTCAGGCATTTTTGTTGGTATAGGGCTTTTAGCTATTTTATGATTTACGCTATCCCTACGCCTTAAATAACCGCCTCTAGGAGGCTTCTGTGATGGTCATAAATTTTACTCACAATTAACGGTTTACTTAGAAATAGCCTTTTTTCTCTTATATCAAAGCTTTAATTCTCCTTCGACTCTAAAAATAAGCGAACGCACAGTGATTAATCGGTGGATTAGTTGTTAGCCGCACCGATGCTTGAGGGGTTTGGGAAAGTCCGATCCAACTATACAGGATAATTCCGATCATGCAAATCGCACCGATCAGCTTAGACCACTTGAATAAAGTCATTTGATTTTTGAACTCCTGCACGCTCATTGACTCAATCAACTAATGGCAACTCACGAACAATGTGTGGTGACGCAGAGTATGAGTCGTGTCATGGACAGCAGGGTATGTAGTGAAATAAATTGTCCACAGAATTAAAGAACACAGTCCAACATAAAGCCCTGATTGTACAGGTACTGATAGCACTTGATGGGTAACTTGTTGCTGGATCGATCTAGAAGATTGAACTGTCATTTCTGGAACAGGTTTACGGTCATCAACATTGGCTGGTGTTACCATGAAAGACATAATTTCTCCTTTTTCATTAATTATTAAATGTAGTTTAAAACCGAAATACCAACCCAACGAATTCTTTCCCCATTTACCTAATACGAGCAAAAACTCGGTTACGTTTTGCCCTTTCAGGAATACATATAGAAATAGAAGTAGAATCAATAAAATTAATACCAGTATTTGTTCCACGACGTAGAAGAAGATACCAGCATAAAGGAATTAAAGCGCTTTGTTGTAGCTCTACAAAACGATTATAACTAACCAATTTGGGAAAATGGCTGCATAAAAAAGTACACATATGCATGGTATAATAATCTTTAAAGTTTCGGTAAGATGATTGATGAAAGTGAATAATTATGGTCATTACTTCACTCAAACATAAAGTCAATTTTCGATTACGTTTTCTCTCACTAGTTTGAAGCAATTCTTGTTGCCAATTTTTTTGAAATTCTTTACAAAAATCATCTACATCACAAAAAAGCTTTTCTAATTCGATATTATTAATCATAGTAGATACCCCAATTTTTTATTAATTAAACTTCTGATTTCAAAGAATCTGGAGATATATTTTGGTTGTAGGGCTATGATTTTTTGGGTAAGTAAGAAATTAGTAAGATTTTCATTATACTCATCTGATTTGAAGTTACGCGCCGACTGGTCTGAAGTTATCAGTTATTCTATCGGTGAGCGATTTGGCGCCGAAGTTCGCGCGCGAGTAGCAACGGAACAGAAAACCGGGATAAGAAAATATTGCTTCAAGTTGGCTGTTCAACCATGTATATACATAGAAGTATAAAATTATATTTAGGCAGCAGGTAAGTGTTCTAATGGGAGAAAGAAAGTTTACAACTTTCTCAGAAGTCTCCGAGGTTGATGTCTCTAGGGTCTCTTCTGGATTGCATCAGCCAGACTGGGCCAATAATAAATTCTCCATCCAACCAAGTAGTATTGCAAACGAAGACATCACCATCAGTGTCGAGAGGATAGATATTGGAATGCTGAAAGTTGCAACCAATGGCACCAGAAGGTTCAATGCCACCACCACCCTTAGCCCATCGCAAGTCACAACAACAGAAGTGAGGGTGATTCCCATAGTCGGGACTGGCACAAATTAACCAACTATTTCTCATATCGCAGCAGATGAATTTAGCCGACAACTCACCCGACAAAATGGCATCTTGCAAGTTGACATTGCTAAAATAAGCACCGCACAAGTTAATCGAGCGCAGGTTAACCCCACTCAAATTAACTCGATGCAAGATAATATCTCGGAAATCTCTTTCCCCATCAGCATAGCGCTTGAGCAATTCCTGGGCATCAAGAACGTAGTTCGAGTTAGTAGAAATTCTTCCATCTGGCATAGTGGTGTTACAGAAAATCGTCTTTTCAGTCGTTTTGATACCAGTTAAATTGGCATTCCTCAAGTTAGTACCAATCAATTTAGCTCCCCTCAAATCAGCATCACTCAGGTTAGCACTGGTCAAATTAACACCAGTCAAATTAGCACCTCTAAAATCGGCTTTTCGGAGATTGGCGTTACTGAAATTACAATTAATCAGAAAACCATAGAAACTAGTCCATTCCAAATTGGCACAACTAAAGTTGATATTAACCAAATAGATGTTGCTAAAAAAGGACTCCTGCAAATTGGCTCTACTGAAATCGACATCCATAAAACCGTTATAGTCAATAGTAGTGTTCCTCAACTCGATACCAGTAAAACTTCTTTCCCCAACTTCATAACGCTTAATAATTTCCTCAAGCATTGCGCGCCGCCTGAGAAATTCTTCAGTATCATCCATGCTTTGTTCCCCTCCTACCGCTAACACAATTAACTCTACCGCTCTTAATATGAAGGCAAATACTCTGATTTATATTAAGTGTTATTACGCATTAATATTTTTAATGCGTGTTCTTATTGACTATAATTAATGCGTATAAAACATATTTTAACAGTAAATAGTATTGTCTATTCTATTGATATACAATTCGAGCATACATTTTAAGTCTACTTACATGCTTCGCTCAACTGTAGGAATCTGGGAAACATACATGATTGATTATTCGCCGTAATTTTTAATTTTAGTGAAGGCTAGCTGTGCGATTTCCTCCGCACGTTGTGAGGTAACTTTGGAATAACGAAGAGTGGTTTGAATTTTCTTGTGCCCCATTAAAGCCCTAAGTTCTTCTATCTGTAATATTCCTGCGCGCTCTGTAGCCCACGTATGGCGGAGGTCGTGTATACGAATACCTGACAAATCTGGATTATTACTTGTAATTTGTATCCAAGACTGATATGCACGGGCATAGGAAAGACGTGATATAGAGTTGTTTTGGTGTTTTTGGGCAGTAAATAAAGCTTCTATCTCTTTATGTCGATAATATTTGATGTAGTTATTTAGACAACTAGCAGTTGAGTCATTATAGAAACACCAGCGCTGTTTATTACCTTTGCCAATTACCTGAAATCTATGTCTATCTAAATCTAAATCAACTAAATCTAAGCTAAGTATCTCCGTAATTCTTGCCCCACTACTATGTAATAAATGTACTAATGCATTCATTCGAGCATCTTTTTTAACTAGAGAATAAAGAATATCTAATTGTTGTGACGTTAAATAGCGTACTTCTTCATCTGAATCATATTCTCCAACATTTGGGTCAGGTTTACGCCGTTTTAGACCAGACACTGGGTTAGATTTTAGTAAACGCTGTTCGACTGCAAAATTAAATAATGCAGTAATTACCGCTTGGTGGCGATGATGAGTAGTAAATTTTATATCAGTCAAGTTACTGAGATATTCCCTCAAAATATCTCTATCAATAATTTCTAGAGTCCACCTACCATACAGCTTGAGCAAGGGCATTAAGGTTGATTGATAGGAATTAATAGTGCTTTGGGAAATTTCAGTTCGCTCTAAAAACTGTGTAGCTAATGATGCCAAAGTAATAGTCATTTGAAACTGGTGTTAGATGCTTTTGATAATAAATACAAGTATTAAATTATTATTAATTGTATCTAAAAGGGTATACTTTTATGAGCGTTTTATTAGGGTCGGTGGCTCCAAACCCCACAGAACCGTTGGGACGTTATATCCAGAGAGTTAGAGAAGAGTTATCTCTAACTCAAGCTGAGTTAAGTCAAAAAGCTGGGGTACACGTTCAGACGATTCGTAAGATTGAATCTGGTAATACATCCAGACTAAATCAAAAAGCAAAGTCTGGGCTGGCTGCTGCATTGAATATTCCCCAAGAATATTTGGATGCGGTAGTCAAACAAGTGCCAATTGAGAGAGTAACAACATTGAAATTTTGCCCAAAATGTTGGACACCAGGGACAACTCTTGACCCGATGTGGACGACGGTGCGGTCAAAATATTGCTTTGCTTGCGGTACTGTTTTGCGAGACAGATGTGTTAGTTGTAACGAACCAATTATGTCATTAAAGTTCAAGTTTTGTCCGTTTTGTGGGTCGTCTTACAAACAACTATCTGTTGATACTAACTAATGTAATAGTGACAATATTAACATAAATGCCAGTTGAATTTCTAAGTGCAGAACAAGAGAAAAGATATGGTCGATATACAGGGGAACCATCCCCGGAACAACTGGCAAAGTATTTTTATCTTGACAATCTCGATTTAAAATTAATTAAGGAGCGGAGGGGTAATCATAACCGCTTGGGTTTAGCTTTACAGTTATGTACTGTGCGTTTTTTGGGTACTTTTTTGACAGACCCAACCGATGTACCGAAAGTTATAATTGATTTTCTAGCTAAACAATTAAATATTGATGATACAGAATCTTTGGAGCGTTACGGAAACTCAGAAACCAGGTGGGAGCATACAGCATTAATTAAACAACGCTACAGCTATGTAGATTTCCATGCACAACCAGAACATTGGAGGCTGGTGCGTTGGTTATACCAAAGGGCAAGCCTAGGTACGGAATCTCAAAGTATGTTATTTGACTTAACCACCGCACGTTTGGTAGAACGAAGAATTCTTTTACCAGGTGTAAGTGTTCTTGCTCGTTTGGTAGCATCTGTAAAAGATAGAGCAGCTAACCGCTTGTGGAATGTCTTATCTAAACTCCCATCGAAAAAACAAGCAAGCGAACTGGAGAAGTTATTATTAATACCAGATTTGCAAAGATACTCTACATTAGACCGTTTATCTCGTTCCCCCACTCGCGTGAGCAGCCAATCCCTGGTTGCAGCGATAAATCGTTTAGAAGAAATACGTGCAATTGGTATTGGAAATATTGATTTATCTAAAATACCGCCAGCGAGGGTCAAATTTTTAGCACGGTATGCAGCGGCTTCAAGAACTTATGCCATAGCTCGAATGCCGGACGCAAAAAGAATTGCAACTTTACTAACATTTATACATGAGCTTGAATATACAGCTACGGATGATGTGATTGACTTGCTTGATTTACTAATTAAAAGTTTATTTGCAAGGTCAAAACGCGAAGGAGAAAGCGAGCGTCTGCGAACATTAAAAGATTTAGATGCCGCAGCATTACAATTAGCAGAAGCGGTCGAAGTAGTACTTGATGATGATTTTGAGGACACTAGTATTAGGTCGGAAGCTTTTGAGCGAGTTAGTCGTGAGGAATTATACTCTTCTTTAAAGAAGGTAAAATCTTTGGCACGCCCATCCGAGGATGAAATGGTGGATACAATTATATCCCGCTGGCGCTATGTGCGTATCTTTTTACCTAAGTTGTTGTTAAAAATTGAGTTTTCTGGGATGGAAAACGCGCAACCAATTCTAGAAGCGCTTGATTTTTTACGTAGTATTGAAGGAATAACAAAACCAGATATGAGTACTGCACCATTAAAAGTTGTTACCAAGTCTTGGCTGCGGTTAGTTGTAAACTCGGACGGAGTAATTGACCGCAGAGCTTACACGTTTTGCGTCCTTCAATGTTTACTTAAGGCGTTGCGGCGCCGTGATGTTTTTGTTGTTAAAAGTCGAAGTTACACAGACCCTCGCGCCAAACTTTTATCTGATGAAGCTTGGGCTGCACAACGTGCGGCGATATGTCGCACTTTAGACCTTGAACCAACCTTTGACAATACTTTGTCTATCCTCAAATCCCAACTGAATGAAGCTTACCACCGAACTGCTAGTAATTTTAAAGACAATGCTGCTGTACGTATTGAAATCAAAGATGGTAAAGAGCATTTAGTATTAACGGGACTAGATAAATTGGTTGACCCACCCAGTTTGATTACCTTAAAAAGACAAGTGTCAGAAATGTTACCTCGTGTTGACTTACCAGAAGTATTGTTGGAAATTGATAGAAGAACTGGTTTTACAAAAGAATTTACCCATTTGAGCCAAACGAATAGTCGTGTAAAAGACTTGGATATTAGTATTTGCGCGGTATTATTAGCAGAAGCCTGTAACATTGGATTGGAACCATTGGTACGTCCAGAAATACCTGCATTAACTAAAGGACGGTTGTCTTGGGTGCAACAAAACTATATCCGTAGTGAAACACTTATCCGTGCTAACGCCAGACTCGTTGATGCCCAAACCCGTATTCCTTTGGCACAAATTTGGGGAGGAGGGGAAGTAGCATCCGCAGATGGTTTGCGGTTTAGTGTACCCGTAAGAACTATTAATGCAGCCCCCAATAGTAAATATTTTGGTGTTGGTCGAGGTGTAACTTATTACAATTTTACCAGTGACCAGTTTACTGGTTTCCACGGCATTGTTATTCCCGGTACATTGCGTGATTCTCTGTTTTTACTGTCAGGAGTGTTGGAGCAAATAACCAGTCTGCGACCAATTGAAATAATGACTGATACTGCTGGTTATAGTGAGGTAGTATTTGGTTTGTTTTGGATATTAGGCTACCAGTTTAGTCCCAGAATTGCAGATATTGGTGACACAAGATTTTGGCGATTAGATGAAGAAGAGATTTATGGCGCCCTTGATAAGTTAGCAAGAAACAAGATAAATACTGACTTAATAGCTGAAAATTGGGACGACATATTGCGCGTAGCTGGCTCTCTAAAGTTGGGAACCGTAAGTGCAACTGAATTAATGCGCTCTCTCCAACGAGGTAATCAACCTTCAACTTTGACCAAAGCAATAGCCGAATTAGGACGAATCGCCAAAACCTTATATTTATTGTCCTATATTGATGATGAGAGCTACCGTCGCCGCATCCTCACCCAAATTAACCGTGGTGAAAGTCGTCACAGTCTGTCAAGGGTCGTTTTTCATGGACAAAGGGGAGAACTACGCCAAAGATACCGTGAGGGGCAAGAGGAACAGTTAGGGGCTTTGGGTTTAGTTGTCAATGTGATTGTGTTATGGAATACTTACTATATGGATGCTGCAATATCCAAGCTGCGTTCCATTGAACAACAAGTGTTACCTGAAGATGTTGTGCGATTGTCCCCACTGGGGCGCAAGCACATAAACGTGTTGGGACGGTACTATTTCTCTTTGGAAGAAACCATCAAGCGTGGAGAACTACGACCTTTGAGAGACCCTGATGCACGAGAAGATTTTGAATTAATTTGAGGGGAAAAAAGCTTATCCCGGTTTTCTGTTCCTAAGTTTTGTAACAATTTTATTCATGTATATACATGGTTAAAAGCCGTAAACCTCCGGAGGATGCGGCTCTTGGCTATATATAGACATGGAAATATTTTTGAGTTTATTTTCTTATCCCGGTTTTCTGTTCCGTTGCTACTCGCGCGCCTCTATCTAGTGTCTGCATGTCTGTAACTCCTAATATCTGTGGTTGAATTTACTGATGGTCTTAGATACCGAAGTGTTTTATACAATTCCAGATTTTTCTCAAAATTTGTTGTCCAGCTTATGGTGTAAGGGTTTTTGGTGGATAGGTTAATTTAATTTTTGGAAGTGTTTAAACAAAAAACCCAGCCTCTGCTTGAGAGACTGGGCGCCAAATGTCACTTTTTAACCAATTGCAGGATTAATTACGCGGTTGCTTCCCCAAGGTTTACTTTGACTACCTTGGTTTTTTCAGCTTCTGACTTAGGTAGTGTCAAGTTTAAAATACCGTCTTTGTATTCTGCTGTTACGGCAGTGTTTTGGATACGCGCGCGTAGGGGAATAACACGTTGGAACTTGCCGTAGTAAAATTCTGTTCTGGTTCTACCGTTATCGTCAGTCTTGGTTTCTGTCTTGCGTTCAGCTACCACCTTAACTGCGTTTTCGGTAACTTCGATGTCTACATCTTTGGCTTCAACACCAGGAAGTTCTAATTTAAGATGTACTGCTTCGTCAGTTTCATGAAGTTCAGCAGCGGGAGTTCTAAATGCTGGCGCCTGCATTTCCTGAAATAATGAATCTAGTTGGCGAGTAACTGCGTTCATGTCGTTCCAAGGATTATAACGTGCTAACATTTTGCTTCGCTCCTTTTCAAGTAAGTATCGATTAATTCGTTCTGTATATCGTTTCATATGTCCTTATAGTAATAAAGCTTGAAATGGTTGCAAATACGGCTTGTATCACTTTTCTATTAATGAAAACCGAATGTTTTTAATGGGATATTTAAAAGTAGTGTTAATACGAATTATCTTAGTACGGTAAACCTAACCCCCGCTCGTGTGGGGTTGGGGGAGAGGTTCTTAATAATATTGATATTTTATAAACGCCTTCTTAAATTAAGCCAATTTATCATAATCTTCTGGTTCAACATCGGGTACTTTGCTTAACACTTGTTTGAATTTATCTAAACTCCCGCGCGCTTTCCTTTGTTCTATATAGTCTTTACTTGCCCACGCTGACACCTGTGCTGATAAGGCAATAGCAACGAGTTGGTCGATAGGTACATTCTCTTTAATAGCTTTTGCTTCTATTTGTTTATATAGAGAATTTGGTATTTGTACATTTAAATTAGTCACGATATTTCTCCTACTTGTTGTAAAAATTCACTTGGTGTTACAACGTTGATGTCAAATAGAGAAGCTGCTTGTAAATCTTTTTTATTATAAGTGATAATAAAATCGGCTTGACACTCAACAGCCAAATCTATCAGAAAATCATCGTCGGGGTCACGAGAAGTTGGGCGCCATAGGTAAAAAATATCACATAAATTAGCAATAGAGCAGATTCCATCTATAAAATCATCAATTTCCTCAAAGGTTAAGGTTAATTGGTCTTTTTCTCGTTTAAGTATTTCTTCATACTCAAGAACCAGAGCGGTAGATACATTTACTTGCCAGCGTTCGTCCTCAAGTATTGTTAATAGTTTATAAGAGGCGCCGCGTGTTGACCGCAGACCAGAAAGTAACACGTTAGTATCAAGTACAATTTGTATTGGTCTGTTCATTGTTTCATCTTCATTCTAATAACGCTTCTGTCTCTGCTTCGGTTTCTGGGTCTCCTTCCAGCAGCAGCATTAAAGCTTGCATCTCATCCATCGCAGTTTGCAGCTTGGTCATGATCTCAGCTGCAATAATTTCAGGTTCGGGTAAATTATCCCCTGACTGTAAGCTTTCATCTCGTAACCACGTAATATCTAAGTTCTCTCCACGTTTAGATATTTCCTCGCGCGTAAACTGGCGCCACCTCCCACTTTCCCCTTCATCCACGCGCGCGCTTTTCCCGTTAGGGTCATCACCATAAGCTTCTTCAAACGGTTTAAAATGCGCTTTGGTTAAAGGTGTGCGTTTACCAAATGCTGGCATGTTAGTACGCATGTCGTAGAACCATACCGACTTCGTATTACCCTTATCACTGGCGCCACGTTGGAAGAATAGCACATTAGTTTTAACACCTTGCGCGTAGAATATCCCTGTAGGCAGTCTCAATATAGTGTGTAGGTTGCATTTATCCATCAAGTCAGCGCGGATGTTACGACCCTGACCATCTTCAAATAAAACGTTATCAGGTAATACAACTGCCGCGCGTCCACCTGGTTTCAACCCTCTATATATATGTTGCAAAAAAGCTAACTGCTTGTTGCTGGTAGGAAAAGTAAAATCTTCGCGCGTTGGTAAACCACCACCTTTCTTTGTACCGAACGGTGGGTTAGTTAAAATTACATCAGCTTTGGGCAGTTGTTGCCCGTCACTAGATAATGTGTCACCCAAAGAAACTTCGCTTTCAATACCGTGTAACAGCATATTCATCAGTAACAACCGATGAGCATCCTGTACTAATTCAATCCCGTAGAATGCTTGATAGCGTTGAAAATCTTGTTCTGGTACGCTAAGGTCAAATAGTTCACCAGTGTATTTTTTTATATATCTATCTGCGGCAATTACGAATCCCCCAGTTCCTGCGGCTGGGTCCTGTACCATTTCTCCTGCCTGGGGTTTGATTAATTCCACCATGCAATCAATTAGAGGACGCGGTGTAAAATATTGACCGGCACCGGACTTTTTCTCGGATGCGTTTCTTTCTAATAAATCTTCGTATAAATCACCTAACCCCTCTTCTTTTGCTGAGTACCAGTCCAACTCATCAATACTAGTTACCAACTTTTTTAGTATGCGCGGTTGTTTTAGCGCAGTTTGGGAGTTAACAAATATGCTTTGTACACGATGTGAACCATTGGTTCCAAGTTGTAAAAGTAGCGCGCGGTAAAAGTTAAGCTGCTCAATACCATCCTTAGATACCAAGTCACTCCAGCGATACCCTTCGGGAAGCTGTGTGTCTCTATTTGTTTCCTGCGCCATTTTGAGGAACAGCAGGTAAGTCAGTTCTGTAACGTACTGTAGATAGGTAATACCGTCGTCGCGGAGGACGTGGCAGAGGTTCCACAGCTTTTGTCCAATGTCGTTAGTAGCGTTCAAGTTAGCTTTATATATATAGATGTCAAAGTAATGATTCTTGCATGGAAAGCGGCGCCTGTGAAGTATGGTAAGTGAAATTGTTAATAGTTGGTTAGATTTTAATCCCCCCCAACCCCCCCTTAATAAGGGGGGGCTTTTAAGAGGTTATTTCTAGTTCTTAATTCCCCTCTTTCTATAAGCTTGTTACCCCCTCTTGTTCCCCCCTTATTAAGCAGGGCTGATTCATTCCCTAAAAAGCTCGAAAAATCAAGGGTTTCGCGCAATTTTTGATTGGTATTTTTGCTACCAAGGCACCGATAAAATAGACAACAACACTTGTATTTGTGTGCTTAAAAGTCTGTTTCAGAGTTACCTATACTTAGGATTTTTCTCGCTAACCATCTTGACAAATCCGGTTTGATAGGGAATGAAACGGCCCTGCTTCCACGCGGGGGGTCAGGGGGATCCATTTCGAGAAAATTCCTTAACCGAGTAGTATTGATATGGGATGGTAACGAATGGTAGCAGTTCTTTGTTTGTAAAAATGTCTGGAACACAGTATGGTATCTCCGATATTTTTACTACTCGCTCTCAATACCGAAATAATCTTGATGAGGTTCTAGAAATACTTAAGCACTTGGCAGGAATTATCACGCGATAATAGATAAATTCTGGCAACGGATGCAACGGATGATTTATTTAGACTTACGTAATCAACACATAAAAACCGTAGTTCGTGTGATTAATTTTAAGGTGTAGGCGCCTCACCCTAACTCTCTGTACAGACGCTCCTGAACCGGAGCGCCTCTACCTCTGTGGACTCTGTGTCTCTGTGGTAAAATAATTACATATTTGACGGACAGGCGAGACGCCTATCCTACTCATTTAAAATAAACCATCCGTTACATCCGTTTATCATCCGTTGCCAGTTAACATTGTTCACAGGCGCCAATACTGACCCAGTTGCTAGTACCATCAAGCCAAAATTCTTTTTTCCATATTGGCGCATTGTGTTTGAGTGTATCAATTGCGTAGCGACATGCTTCAAACGCTTCTGAGCGATGTGGACAGCCTACAGCAACATATACGCTGATTTCTCCAATTTTAAGGCGCCCTACTCGGTGATGGATAACTACACGATTAACGTCTGGCCATTTTTGACGAATGTCATCGGCGATTTGGTAAAATACTTGCATAGCCATTGGTTCATATGCTTGGTATTCTAGGCAAATTACAGGTTTTCCATCAGTTTGATTGCGAACTGTACCGCAGAAAGTGACTACGGCGCCATTTTTAGAGTCTGAAGCTAATTCGTAAATCTCTGCTACTGATAGTGGAGCAAAGCTAATTGCAAAACTATCTTCCTTATACGTTTTTTTTGCTTTTGTCAAGCTGGATATCACACCTGGATTCATTTTGCTATAAAAGCCTGTGACGGATAACTCTAATTTTACTTATATTTTTACTCATATGCTCGCTTGTATGAGTTAAAAGGAAAAGCCCTAATCTACGTCGATATACGCAGTTGATACACGTACAAGGCACGCAATAGCATCTTTTTGGAAAATTTAGGTTAAGAAAAAACTTAAGCATATACATAAAATTACATAATTTTTCTATTGTTTAAGTGGTTTTACGTATATTGGAAAACAAAATAGTCATCCTCCTTAAGGCATATTACTATAGTAAGAGTAACAGGATTGCTTTTGACCCCTGTGTGGGTTGAGGTTATTGATTGATTTGACTGCTGTGTGGCACCGTAATGATGTGGCTGCTGCAAAGCGCAAAATTGTTGAAGTGGCTAAAGCATCGTAAAACCCCGTAACTTCCTTGAAGAGTGAATTTGACGTGTTGATAAGTATTTCTCGGCGGGCTACTAATATTGCCTCGACCGGAAAATTGTAGTTCCTATTATTGCCAAGGTTATTTTGATGAATTCTTCAGTTTTAGATAAAGAGGCAGATAGACTAGAAAACCTGAAGCAGTACCAAATTCTCGATACGTCACAGGAAGAGGCGTTTGACGATTTGGCGATGCTGGCAGCACAAATTTTTGATGCTCCAATTGCGTTAATTAATTTGATCGACGCAAATCGTCAGTGGTTTAAAGCTAAGGTTGGTTTGGATTTGACTGAGATTCCCCGTGAAATAGGATTATGCCCTATTTGTGTGGAAACAGGCGATGTCTTAATTATCCCCGATACATTAGATTCAGAATTTGCTACCTCTAGTGTTGTAATTGCTGAACCGTATGTACGCTTTTATGCGGGCGCCCCTCTAATAACACCGCAGGGTTTGGTTATTGGAACGCTTTGTGTTGTTGATCGCAAACCAAGAGAAGTCACGCAAAAGCAGGTTGATGGGTTATGCGCGTTAGCCCGTTTAGTTATGCGACAGTTGGAAGTTCGGAGAAATCTTAACCAGTTAGCAGTTATTCAACACGATTATAAACAAGCTAAAGAAGCACTTCATACTAGCGAGCATATTCTCAGCAGTTTTTTTAATAGTGCTGCAATGATGATGGGTGTAGTTGAGGTATTCGACAATGATATCAAGTTGATCTCTGGTAATTTTGCCAGCGCCGAATTTCTAGGAATGCTTCCAACTGAACTGCAAAATTGTTGTGCTACCGAAATGGGCATTTCACAGGAGTATATCCGTCAGTGGATTGGCTATTATCGTGAGGCTGAAAGAAAAAAGGCGCCTGTTAGCTTTGAATATATTCACTCAAGTTCAGGTGCCCAGAGAATTTTCAATGTTACCGTTACAGCAATAGCTAGTTACAATCAGAATCTAAGTAATATAAATAATCTCAATAATCTAAATATAGGTCAAAAATTTGCTTATATAATAGAAGACATTACCGAGCGCAAACGTACCGAGCAACAAATACGTGAACGCGCGGCATTACTTGATATTACTTCTGATGCAATTATTTTACGCGATTTATCGAACAAAATACTGTTATTGAATAAAAGTGCTGAGAAGCTCTACGGTTGGCAAGCTGAACAAATTATCAATTGCAACGCCAATGATGTTTTTTCTTCAGTAAATTCCTCAGAATACAAAGATATATATTATACAGTTTTAGAAAAGGGCTGCTGGCAAGGTGAATTAATTAAACCAACAAAATCAGGTCAAGAAATTATTGTTGACAGTTGTTGGACACTGGTGCTTGATGAACACTTACAGCCGAAGTCAATATTGACGGTTGATACTGATATTACACAAAAAAAGCAGTTAGAAACTCAATTCTTACGCGCGCAACGAGTCGAAAGTATTGGCACTCTTGCTAGTGGCATTGCTCACGATTTGAATAATGTGCTTTCACCGATTCTTATGTCTGCCCAATTATTGAAGAATAAGTCTAATACTAAACGAGACTCACAAATTTTATCAATAATTGAAAACAACGCAAAGCGTGGCGCCGATTTAGTCAAGCAAGTGCTATCATTCGCACGAGGAATGGATGGTAAACACACTAAAATTCAACTTGCTGATTTAATTCAAGAAATTAAGCAAATTGTCGAACAAACATTTCCAAAGTCAATTGATTTATACACTGAGATAGAATCGAATTTACAAGTGATTAGCGGTGATAGTACTCAATTGCACCAGGTTTTAATCAATTTATGTTTAAATGCTCGTGATGCAATGCCTAATGGTGGCAAATTGACTATCGGCACCGAAAATGTTCTGATTGATGCTAGCTTCAAAAGTATGCATATCGATGCTCAAGTCGGTCAATATGTTTTACTAACCCTTACAGATACAGGTATTGGAATTGAGCAAAAAAACCTAGACAGGATATTTGAGCCATTTTTCACTACTAAACAGTTTGGGAAAGGAACCGGACTAGGATTATCGACCGTTATGGGTATTATAAAAGGTCATGGAGGTTTCGTCCAAGTTTCTAGCACTGTTGGAAAAGGTACGCAATTTAAAGTCTATTTACCTGCTGTTAATAGCCAAGCTGTATTAAATAATTCATACACAGAAATTCCTTGCGGCAACGGTGAATTGATTTTAGTTGTTGATGATGAACCGTCGATACGAGAAATCACTAAAACTTCACTGGAAAATTATAACTACGAAGTGATTACCGCAAATGATGGAATCGAAGCTGTTGCAATTTTTGCTCAATACAAAACTAAGATTAAGGCAGCAATCGTTGATATTATGATGCCAAATATGGACGGTTCAACTGCAATAAGTACTTTACTGCGTATGAACCCCCTAGTTCCAATTATCGCTGTTAGCGGACTAGCAACTAGTGAGCAAGTTAATGTTGATAAAAATTCCCATAGATTTGCTTTTATTCCTAAACCATATACTGCCCATGAACTCTTTGGTGCTGTATATAAAGTATTGAAGTATTGAAGTAGGGTGCGTGACGCAAAGAACAAATTGCAACGTAGTTATAGACTAGTAGCGTCACGCACCATTTACTCTCATTCTTGGATTAACATAGGGAAAACGAATCATCTACACTAAAAATTAGTATACATATAAACAATTTATTTAATGGTTCAATATGTTACGATACTTTACACAAAGAATTATTTAATAAGATTTATTCTTATTATTTTTTTAAGTTAAAAAATAATAATTTAAAAAAAATTATTTCATATGTATGAAAAATTTAATTTTAGTTGTAGACGATGACGAATTAACTCGTATGCAGATGCGCGAGTTACTTCAACATTCGGGATATGAAGTTATAGAAGCGAGTAGTGGAGAAGAGGCACTGTCATTATGTAGCCAGCAACTGCCGGATATGGTACTGCTCGATGCTTTAATGGAAGGTATGGATGGTTTTACTTGCTGTGCGTCTTTACGAACATTTCCACGAGGAGAAAATCTTCCTATCCTAATGGTGACAGGGCTTTCTGACCAAATTTCAGTTGAACGTGCGTTTTCATCAGGCGCCACAGATTACATAACAAAACCAATTCACTGGCAAGTATTGCGTCAGCGCGTTCGTCGTTTGCTCGAAGCCAAACGGACAATGGAAGAATTACAACAGCAAACAAAATACGCATTGCGACGTTCTTCACAGTTAAAAATAGCTTTAAAGTCTGCCCAGATGGGTATTTGGGATTGGAATATTCTCACAGATACGGTTACTTGGTCAGATGACAAAGAATCTTTATTCGGTTTGGAAAAAGGCACATTTGCAGGTACTTACGAAGCTTTTTTACGCTGTATACACCCCGAAGACAGAAATTTAGTGAATTCGGCAATCACGCGCGCTTTAGAAGAAAACGGAGAATATGACTTAGAATTTCGAGCTTTGTTACCAGATAATACAACTCGTTGGATGGCGAGTAAAGGTGTGGTATTTCGAGATGAAAAAGGTGTAGCTGTGGGAATGTCAGGTGTTGATATGGACATTACCAAGCGTAAGCAGTCAGAGGCAGCATTAGAAATATATGCTAACCGCCAAGCAATGGTCGCAGAATTAAGTCAATTAGCACTAGCTGGTTCTAGTTTAAATACATTAATGCAGCAAGCAGTAGCTGTAGTTGCTCAAAGTTTACAAGTTGAGTACTGCTACATTTTAGAATTATCTGTTGATGAAAATAGTTTCCTATTACGTTCTGGAGTCGGATGGCGCCAAGGACTAGTAGGAAATGCGAGAGTTAATACTGGCGTATTATCACAGGCTGGATACACGTTAACTTCTTCTGAACCAGTTATTGTTGATGATGTGAAGAGTGAAACCCGATTTAAATTGCCGCAGTTATTAGCAGACCATAATGTGAAGAGCGGTGTAAGTGTTGTAATTCACGGTAATTCTCGACCGTTTGGTGTTTTGGGCACCCACTCTACCAAACCTCGAAACTATAACCGTGATGAGGTTTACTTTTTACAAGCGGTAGCAAATGTTTTAGCAACGGCAATTGAACGCAAGCTAGCCGAAACAAAATTACAGCAAAGTGAAGAACGGTTTCAAATATTAGCGCAAGCAACAAATGATGCTGTATGGGACTGGGACTTGACGACAAATCGAGTATGGTGGAATGAAAGTGTAACTACGCTGTTCGGGTATTCACAGCATGATGCTAGCTTAACTTCTACTTGGTGGCGCGACCGTATTCACCCTGACGATAGGTGGCGAGTTGTCACTAACATACAAGCGGTGATCGATAGTGGTGAACTATTTTGGGTTAACGAGTATCGTTTTCGACGCGCAGATAATTCGTATGCGTACATTTTTGATCGAGGTTATGTGGTACGTTTGGGTGGCACCGCAGTCAGGATGATTGGCGCCATGATGGATATTTCAGAGCGCAAGCGGGTGCAAGAAGAATTACAGCGTCAGAATTTGCGGTCACAACTATTTGCGGATTTTACATTAAAGGTTCGCCAATCACTACAAATCGACGAAATTCTTTCAACAAGTGTTATCGAAGTCCAAAAATTACTCAACGCTGACCGTGTGTTAATTTTGCGCCTTCGTTCAGATGGTGTAGTGACGACAGTTCAAGAAGCTGTTGTTCCTGGTTTCCCTGTGATGCTGGGACGCGATATTTATGACCATTGTTTTAGCGAGAGTTCTATTCAAAAGTACCGTCTTGGAGA